>JAZQHP010000080.1:0-15462 GCA_045540655.1 Acutalibacteraceae bacterium | reverse complement strand
CGCTTCGGGATAAATATCCGGCTGACGAAATTCATTTGAAGGATCCTGATCACAAAGCAGGTTATTATCACCTTTTGTCTGATATACACATGTACCGTCCGCTTTCGTTATCACTTCCACAACACGGTGGGTAATAATGCTTTTCGAACCATCCACAATGCCCCAGAAGGAGATGATGTCTCCCTCTTTCAAATCCGCAGCATCCGTCTTTTTAACAATAATCAGATCGTTAGCACCAAAAGTCGGCTCCATCGATTTCGTATCATACAGCGTAATCGGCGAATAGCCAAACACGCTAGCGATGCCTTCGTTGGCGGTAGAGATGATCATCATCAGCGAGATCGCCGCCATAAAAATCAGAACAACCACCAAAATGATGGTTACAATCGTATCCAGTGTTTTTTTCAAGAGATGCACATCCTTTTCGTTCAAATCAAATATTCATCTGCACGATGATACTTGCGGCAATATCGACCATTCGCTTACGTTCCACGGTACTGCCGCAAACATCATCTTCAAAACTCGCCCCCAAGGGGCGGGCATGGTGTAGGCCCACGCCCGCCCGATCGGGAAGCTACAATGGGATTACATGCAGTTCAGAGCCACTAAACTGTTGTCTCCGATTCCTGATAATTAAATAATTACAGAATCGAGAAAGTCAGGTTGTGATCGAAGGACACGCCGCTGTTATCGTTGATAACATTACCGTCGGTGCCTTCCAGCCAGTAACGAACGGTGATCTTACCGTAAACATAGGTTTCGGTGTCTTGATCTTGAATACCATCAATGGTTTCGCTGCCAAGAGTGATGATCTTTGTGCCGGCGGCAATACCGTTCAAAGTGACAGAACCCACAGTGCCGTTGGTGTCGGCAATAACATCGTCGTCAGTACCGGCAGTATTCGCAAAGAACACAACGCCGGAGTTAACCATGTCGATAGAAGCCACACGCATACCCGAAGCAATCGTCTTCGTTGCATCGAAAGCCGCGCCGCTCATCTTAATATCGACAGAAGCGCCCTCTTTCTTCGCGGATTTGAAGTAAACCACTTGGTCAATCCAGCCAGCGTCAGCAGTAGCATAGCCGCTGTTGGCAGCGCTGAGCTTGCCGTCAAAGCCGACTTCTTCACGCTTCGCAGGCTCAACAAAAGTAGTCGCATTCGCCGTGGAAACGTCGTTAACAGATTCAGTCAGATTGGCAGCCATGGTATAACCCCAATCTTTACCATTCAAAGAAATCTGAAGGTCGGAAGCTTTTTCAACATTCAAAGTGATGTCGGTAACCTTCGCGGTAGTGCTCGCAGAGAACCAAGCGAAGGACGCGGCGGACAGGGACAGCGCGCACACGCACAGAACAGCGATCGCAGTGATCAGGGATCTTTTGCTAGTTTTCATTGTTTCTTCCTCCTAATTGAAATTTACACAGAATGTATATACCCGTACCGATGATAAAACAAAGAGGTTTTGAAAAAGAGCCGCATGCGATTTCGGGTTGTCAGAACTTTAGCTTACTTGGAAGCTGTGAGTCTTATGTTCTCCTGTATTCCGCCAAAGCGGTCGACACGAAAAACCAACCTACAGTGACTCTGAAGCCATAACAACCCATTTTTTTAAACCGATGCGGCTTCGCCCTCTTCGTCAAGGACGTGGAAATTCATGCTCATTTTCAGCTCACCTCCTAAAATATCATCGATACATTCAGGGTCATTTCCTTCGAGCCAGACGACAACCGTATACTTGTCCACTTCATCCACCACAAAATCCTCACGGATGTAATCGGTGATGGTGACAGCATCGGTAAACGGAGTGGTCTCAAACATGGGATCCACTTCCGGTTTGCCGTCCTTGCCCATTTTTGCATAAACGGTGCTTTCCTCGTTGCGATAGAGTTGCACGCGGACAGCCTCGTCTACAGCCAGTTTCATCCATTCGATGTCAATGGTCGCCTGATAGTCAATATCCTCCTGACCGGTGTTCTTGACATAGAATGTATAACACAGATAGTTATCGCCGTTGTGAGAGCCGTCGGTCTCGGTGAGATCGGTCGGCATCCACTCATAGGTGATATTATCCATGCTTTCCACGGGGTCTGCTTCCAGGATTGCCGACCAGAACTCAAAATCTGCCGTTTCGGAGAGAATCAAGCCTCGTCTGCCGTCGGTGGTGCGAACCGTAAACCGCCCCGCCTGTGTGGAAAACAGTGAAAAGAGATACAACAAAAGCACAAAGAGAAACACCGCCGCCACGATCACCGCCGTAATACGAAGCATCATCTGCAACCGCATCACTTGCTTACCGGTACGCTTGACCGTGTATTTATGCATCGGGTCGAAGCTCACGTCGCCGTGACTGTCGAGCGGCAGTTTCTTTTCGTCCGCCATGGGAATCTCCTCCTTTCCCCCAAGTATTCATAAAATTCTTCATTAAAACATCTTGTCTTCGCGGACATAATCCCCGAAAAATGCACCTTGCATCAACGAGCATCCGACCGCTTGCCACGCGGCAACGTGTTCCTTGGTATCAACACCGTCCGCAATCAGCTGAGCGCCGATGCGGGTCGCCATTTCACCGAAGCTGTTGCCAATGTCCTTTGCCACTTCATCGGTCAGCAAACGGGACGTGAATGCCGCGTCTACGCAGATAAAATCGGGGTGAATATCCGCCATTTGCAACAGGGACACACCCTCTTGTCCGATGTCGGTCACGCCGAAACGGACGCCCGCCTCGCGAATACGCGTGATTGCTTCCTCAAGCCCCTGCGTTTTTTCGAGCAACGCCGCGCCGCTGACCATCACGCACACCTGCTCGGGTTGCATGTCCGCCAGGCGGATCTGGCGCATCAGATTGTCGATGAAATAGCGCTTACAAAGGTATTTCACCGACACAGGCATAAACATGCACCCGATGATGCGTCCGTCATTTTTCTTGCGACGAATCATATCCGCCATTTCTACAAACGACCATTTGCCGAGTTCCACTACGCGATTGGAGCTTTCACAAAGCGGCATAAACAAGGACGGCGTCATTTCGCCGAGCTTGCGGTCGTTGATGCGGATCTGTGCTTCAAAGCCAAGAAGCCTGGAGTCGATCGAATCATATACTTGACGGTATACGAGTTCAATGGGCGGCGGTGCTTTGGGTTTGGTTTTGTCCGTCACCGTTACGGAAGGTTCGGCTTTCGCCTCTTCCTCCCCTAAGATGATCAATTCCTCGTCCATGGTCAGGACCTCCTCCCGAAAGTAAACATCGTGTACCGCCAAGGATGCGATACATCAGAATGAAACGGTACGAACATCGCTGTATGTCAGCTTATAATGCCCATCCCGATCCTGCGTAATGGCATACGCACGAATGAATCGTGCCATACCGGGCACGTAGTCCACCGAAACCGTGAACTGTCCCGTTGTAGAATTCCACGCCGTCGCTTCATAGCGTTGCGATTCCGGCGATTCATAGCTGGGAACCCGTACTCGTGTCGGACGATTCGCCATCACAAAGCCGCAGGAAACAATGCTTTCGCCTTCGGCGGTCAGCACCTGTGCCCGAATGGTCGCATTATGCGCGTCGCCTGTGCGGTCAAACGCCACTGCGTAATCGTTGGCAATCACGCGCGTGTCGGACAACGGAGTGCTGCTTGCCGCTGTGTCGCTGATACATACCAGGCGAATGTTCGAATCGGTAACAAAGCGATACATATTGGATTCGCTGACGCGTACCCGCGTGCCGTCTGCCACAATCTGCTCCCAGTGATAGTTGTTCGGCGCCACCGCATCCACCATCTGGCCATTTTCAATCTCCCAGTAACACGCGATTTCGCGGTCACCCGTGACGTCGTCCGTATTACTGAGAAGCGGCATCTCGAGGTCGTCGCTTGCGGAGACTGTTTCGTACGAAAGCTCGCCGCTGTTCACTGCCTGAAGCGAGAAATCGTCGCCCGCCTGACCGGCGGCTTCATCTCCCGCTTGCAACCAGACAACGGAATAACCGTCGCCAAACAACTCGCCGTTTCCGTTAAAGAAGGGTGTCATCGGAGCAAATGCACGGCTGTAATCCGCCGTTATCGAAACATCGGAATACAGCGTACACACATAGTCACGGCTTGCCGAGACCAAGCGTCCGCCCTCATCGTACCAGCCGCAGAATCCGTCAGACAGTGCCGTCAGAGCCACCGTACTGCCGAAAATTTCGGAAACGGACGATCCATCGGTCATTTGAACAGCATTGCCGTCCGGACGCAACATCCGAACATTGCCGGTACCGTTCACGTTGACCGTCACGCTGACCGTTTTATCCGATGCGAACACCGGGCGAATGATTTGGGTATAATCCGTCAACTGATAGGAAATGTCGCGACGATCCTTGACAAAACCGGGCATGAAGGATCTTGACCAGGCACCATTCGTATTCGAAGCGGTGTATTCGCGGTCGTTGGTCGCATTCGGATTCCAATAGACAACCGAAGCGGCATCCGTGCCGGTAAACGACCAACCGACAAACGATTGCGACGGATCATGCGCCGCAGAACAATGCTCGAGCTGATCCAGCGTCAATTTCACAGTCTGACCGAAGTCGACATCCGAAATCTGTTCTTCAACCGTCGCACCGGAAGCATTGACAAATGCCGCTTTCGCCCGCATGGATTCATCGGTATTATCCTTACCGCCGATTGCCAGATAATTAAAGGTGGCTTCGGTGCCGCTGTTGGCGGTATACAAACGAATACCGGTAATTCTGACATGGGTAACTTTGGCGTCGGACGGAAGCTCTCCGGAAGCAATCGCCGCCTGCAAAGCATCGGCATACCATTCATACAGGTTGAGCTGACCCATCACCGTGCCATGCGCAAACGCACCGGCGGGAATACTGCCGTTGTCCAGATCTTTCTGGGAATGCAGCTTGCCGTCCCGTCCGTCAAAAAACGTTGACCATTTGTCCGGATGGAAGGACCCGGTCTTCGTCGAACTCGTGTAAAAGATCGACGCCCACATATTGAATGTCGTAGACGACTGTTCCCCTTGCGAGATGCTGAAATAGAGATATTGCGGATTATCGGCGTTCACTTCAAATTCGCCCAAGGGATTGCCGAGTCCGTACAACGAGCCAAGCGTGACATAACCGATGTTAACACCGGAAACGGTCGCTTGTTTCAATCCTGTCGGAGCGGTGGTGCGATTGTAGATCACCGTCGGTTCCTCTAACAATTCATACGTCGTGTTATGTAACTGCTCGACGTAGCCCTCGTCCCCTTTCGGATCCATCAAATCCAGAATGGTTCCGGTAATTTCGGGTGCCACCACGTTATCGAGCGACTCATCCATAGGCTTGGCGGCCGTTGCATATCGGATGTGCATGGCGCAGCCGGCAGGCACCGTAAACGAAATCGTCTTAACATAAACATATCCGTTCACGTTTTCTTTGACCGGCAACAAATCCCGGTTCGCCAACAGGGTATACACAGGCAACTGTTTATCATACGGTGCCGCTGTTAAAATACGGTTATCCGTCAGGAAATGTGTTCCGAAATCTGCTCCGAGAAAATCATATTCATGCGAACCAAGGCTCTTCAGATCCATCACGATGCGCGCACCGTCCGACGTTCGGCTTTCATCGGTCAGATCGACGTTCGCCTGCATGGAAGTCGCGACATCCATACCGACATAGACAGAGCGGAAGTCATACAAGGAATACGCTTTTTTCACATCAAAGGTGATGACAAAATCCTTGTCGCCGGTATTACGAAGATGCAGAGCATCCTCATCCGTCTCCCACTTGCCGTTGCCTGTTACATATACGCCATCGCTTGCACCGGCGGCAGAGCCGCTGGTTTCAAAGGCATCACGTGCCGTCTGAAGCATATCCACTTCACCAGTCTCTACGACGTCGGCATTATTCAGCCATCCGGCATACAGTCGCATGTTTTCACGGATCGGAGTGTTTTGAATATCGAAGTACTCTTCCCAATCTTCATCCGTGTACCAGCCAACGAACGTATAGCCGGGGCGTTCTTTGAAACCGAGCTCATCTGCTATGGCATCCGACACAAACTGGTCGTTTGCGTTCTTCAGAATCTGAACGGTATGTTTCTGATCGGATCCGTCATTTTTATCAAACGTGATCGAATACGCCGAACCGCAAGACGAGCTCAAATAGAAGTGATTGACCGTCACATTCTCTGCCTGTTTCCCTGCGACCTTCGGATCGGGCGTGTAGAAACGCACGCGTTCGAGACTGATAATATCGCCGCAACCGTTCGTTTCCGTAAACCAACGACGCAGATCGATAACGCCTGCAAAATCACCCGTCTCGTATGTGCCGTTGTAATACTCCATCGCCGTATCCTTATAATACGTGATATACGACGTCTGCGGAGAGATATGCATCAGCTGACCGGCAGGAGATTTCGAGTTGTAGCAAGACAACCACGGTTTCACTTCTTCCGGCGACATACCGCGAATGACATCACGCCCGGTGTAACTGTTCAACTGAAGCAGGAATGTCGTCAACGATGTATCGGGCTGAGAAATCGAAAAATGCAGGTACGGCGTTTCATTCAGGTTGATGGTCAATCCGCTCATCTGATTATTCGCCGTCGTAACGTATGTGTATTCGCCTTTGTCTTTCGTCTGAATTTCGCCGTAGCATACGCTGTAAAAACCCCACTGAGTATTCGAATATATCAGATCGTTATACCCATCCTCGTTCCGGTCACCGGGCAACGACGACACCATGGTCGGAAGCGCGACATTCGAAGGCGTGTGAGCCTTTTCGATATAGCGGTCGGGAACAAAAGACTCTCCTGGCGTCGGTGTATTGTCGACGGGCGGTTCCACTTCGCAGGTGTTGTTTGTTTCCATGACAGACGAGTGGGTGGAAACACCGTTATCCAGATCCGCGCCGGCTTGTGCAGGCAACAGATCGATGGTCTTGTCCGCTTCGGCGCCGAAATACATATAATAGTATTTTGCGGTACCGCCCGTGACATAGGCGTAGAAATGATTGATCGTAATCTTACCGTTGGACGGCAAAGCCCCTTGCCGTTGCAACCAGGAACGGACATCAATACAGCCCGTTTCCGATTCGGGCATATACTTTGCAGTCGGCGGTGTCACACCCGGTTGCAACAGCGTTTTGCTCGCCTGCTCCGTCTGTGTACCATCCCGATAGAATCCGTTTTGTCCGTTTATGGAAACGTCGGTTCCGAACGCAAAGGAGCCCGAGGCACCCGGGGTGTATTTGATCGAATAGAACAAATACGGCGTACGGTTGAGATCCACCACAATATTCTTAGAATAATTCTTGTTGGTGGTAAATTCACTGCCGCCCTCATTCGTTACCACTTTTTGAATGCCGGTATCGGTCTGATACAAAGATTCGCTGAAATCCGCCGTTTTGGAACTCAAACTTGTGAGAGCCTTCGGTTGCGTGTTCCGCCCTTCAGCTGTATACGTACTGCTGTACGCGATCACAGCATATTCCGGGTAGATGGTATACTTATTCACATCGTAATACACACGTAAACTGTACAAATTATCAAAAGACAGCGCTGAAATAGCAATGGCACCGGACTGTGGCATCTGGAAGGCATACGCATCGCGACGATGGGTCTCGTCTCCGGGATACACCTCTGCTTTGCCCAAATGCGCATACCTGGTGATTTGTTTATAGTTGGAGTTCTTATCAAAGAAACCGTATAACACTTCGGGATATGCCAGATTCCCCTGTTTGTCCCTAAAGTTGAAAGAATAATATATGGAATAATATTGTTTGTGATAATTTGTCAGATTCAGTGCTGTTTTTCCGCTGAAGTAGTAATCCGTACATCCGGAGGTACTGCTCCATGTTGTTGTCGTACCGTTTGCCAGATCGAACGTACTCACCGGATTGCCTTTCCAGGTGATATTACCGCCGTTATATCCCCACGAATAGCTGTCGCCGGTTGTCAGCGGTGCCGTGCCGAAGCTGCCGCCCGTCAACGGTTCAGACGTCAAATAGGCATAGTTGAACGTCACGGAACCACCGACAGATGCCGTACCGGCATCGTTTTTCAGCGAAGGATCCCGATATACGATAAAATAAATCGAAACGATTTTGTCCCAGTCCATAACGGATTGAATCTGCGACAAATCAAAACAGCCCGTTTCGGATCCGGGAACGGTAAACATCGCCCATGCCTCGTCTTCGGCATTGGTGGATTTATGTTCTCCGTTGAACCAATAGTTGTAGAAAACCTCCTGGGACATTTCGCGGAGGTAGGATTTGCCGACGGTTTCTCCGGCGTTCTTGCTATTGGTTTTAAAATCACCGGACATCATCGCATCGGACCAGGTACGAAGCGCTACACCGGACAGATCATCAGTCGATGTATCCTCAGATTCCGTGTTGGATTCCATAAGCAAAATCGACCAGCGCATACCGGGCTGTGCATTTACGGAATAATTCAGATAGCGAATCGACGCCAGATCGCTTTTATTAATATTAAACGCCAGCAAATGGTCAAAGCTGGTACCGACCTGTACATATCGTTGATTGGCAGACGCTGTGACGGTGATGGATCCATCGGAATTATGCGTCAACTCCGATCCGCAAGCCTTGTATTCATCGCCTGTGTTATAGGTGCCGCCTTTCAGATTCCACTTTTTGCGGTCGAACATATCGCGGATAAGATCCAACCGATTCGCAAAGGTGAACTGTGCATTCGTGCCGAGTGTAGCGTTTTTAAACTGATCATGAGTAATCGCCCACGGGAACGCGTCACCGCTGTTTTTCGCGATGGTGTTTTTGACGGAATCCTTAAGAGCTTCGCTACCGAAAAACAGATAATCGAATACTGCTTCGGTGGAAGTTCCCGTCAGATAAAACCGCATATCAAGGATCTGGATGATATCCCCATCGTTAAAACCGATGGAACGCAGATCAATGACACCTGTGCGGGCATCCGCAGAGCTGCAAAGCGCTTTATGCGCCGTTGCGACATCCGCATCGGTAGAATCCATGATACCATCACACGCAGACAGTGCCAAACCGGATTGTCCAAGGTAATAATGCTTATATGTCTTACCGTTAACAATGTTGAAGTAGAGACCGACCGCTTTATCATTGCCGCCGTTGAGCGTGTACGAATAATACAAATACGGCATGCTGGATACGGGGATTTCCATATAATAGTTCGAGCTATCTTCCGTATCGCTCGGACCGGCGTTTTTGTCACGACGGCGGAAAGCGCGATAAACAATATCCGAGGATTTGGATGTAAAATGGCTTTTGCCTTCCATCGTGCGCCAATAGCCCGTAACATCACTGGTTTCAAATCCTTCAAATCGGCCTGTATTGTCGTACAATACATGCTGGTCGGTCATACTGAGCAGATCCACTTTGTGTTCCACCGTCGGAGTGACGGTCGCCGCCCAGTTATAAGCCGCAGAATACGCGCCGGTTGAAGTATCCAGCAGATCCGACGTCGCGGGCGTACCGGCGGGCGGCAGGGTGTCTGCCACATTGGAAGTGGCCCACGGATAAACAGTATCCGACGTGGTGGACGGCGCAAATTCGTCCTCAACAAGCACCGAAAACTTTTTGATGGCAAATTTCGCATTGGGAGGAAGCGTCAGACGGATCTCCCGGATGCGGATCATATGATCGTCCGGATAATTAAACGGTGAACCCTCTTTTACTTCTTCTGTTCGGATGGCATTGTAAAAATTAACGGTTACGTCCGAATATTTTTTACTGAGTGTCATATCGGTCTTGTCGGAATAGTTCTCCACAAGATTCGCCATGTGCTCCCAATAACCGGCCGTTACATAGGATGATGAGGAATTACCGGTGTAATTTTCTCCCATCACCGCCAGTGCCAGAACAATATCTTCTGTCGCGTTGGTGAGTGATGCATCCAGATAGATCGACCGCAACTCATTGACGTTAATATACCGTTCCACAGGCCAGTTAAACACGGCACTCTTCGTAGAGGATGTATTGCGGAATACATATGTTCCGTCATCCAGGCGGGCGGAACGTCCGGGAGTGCCGTCAAAAAGCACTTCATCACTGCCGGTGATATAATGACCGTATTTCACAACCGATTCCATACGCGGCGCCAATGTACTGTATTTGTTCAGTGACAGACGACCGATGCCGCACGTGTTCCATTCGATATACGATTTAGCAAACAGCGCCGTATTAATGTCATCACTGATAATGGTGTGTGTGACATAGTTGATGGTGATATAGTCGCCGTTCTTCCAGTCCGGCCAATAATTGGTAGTTCCGGACGTCCAGCCGTGCTTGTTGAAATAATCATACAAGAACGCATACAAATCCACGGAGTAATCCGCACGGGTTTTGCCTTCGGGGAAATCGTTCTTGTCGGCATCCGATTCTTTCACATAGGCATTGTAAGGATCGCTCGCCGAATTGGTTTTACCGGCAATCTGATAAAACGAAAACGCCGAATTGGCGTAGGTTGTATCCGAAGGAGTGATTTCCTCTTTGCTTGCAGGCACCTCCGCGACCGCATCGTTGGAGAAATCCGTATCGTTCAGATTTTTGATAAAATACTCTTTGTCACCTTTCGTGAAGGTGAAATTGATATATCCGTTGACACGGGCACTGGTTTCCCAGGACAGCATAAAGAACGGATATTCCTGCAGATTGATCATCTGATTGACCTGTGTTTTTGTGCTGATATAGGTCGTATCCGAAGCGGAGGTGGGTCCGTATTTGTTTTTGACATCAAAGCGCACCACTTCATCGGTTTGCACCGTGATGTCCATATAATCTGCATAAGAGTCTTTTGAGTACGTCGTACGGGACGGCACATTATCGATTTTTTCGCCGTTATCGTCCACATACGATGTCGTGCCGACCGCCACAGGCTTCAGGTTAACATATTCCACAGGCACGTACGTATTTAAAGCGCCCGTATGGGTAGGGTTCGAGGCAATCGCCACAAAGACACCCGCCAATACGGACGCAAACATCGTTACAAATATCAACAGTGACATGAAAACAGAGAGTGTGCGTTGCGAAACCGACTTCATTTTCAGCTTCCAAACAGTCATGTCCGAACCCTCCTTTTCCTGATTTACACACGTTGCGTCATGCACTGCGGCACAGAAGCAAATCTATTGTGAAAAATTGCGCAAATTCTTCCGCCATCGTACAATTATTTGTCTAATTATACTGTATTATTACAAAAAAGAAAAGGATATCCGTAAAAAAAGACACATTTGATAACATTAAATAATAACTCAATACAAAGAAAACAGCCGAACACGTCCCATTAATAGGTGTTCGACTGTTTTATGTACCATATGACTGTTTATACAATATATTGCGACAGCTTCTCTTTGGAAACAACAATATCTTTCTTTACGACTTTATCCCAAGAAAAAATACTCAAAGCCTCTTTCGTGTTGATCGGTCGGGGGATATCCAGCACCCCCGCCCAATACAGAAGCATCCCGATCAACGGTTCCGCCGACGGGAATCGTTCGCGCAGTTCACCAAGATCCAGATCCCGATCCCGCTTTGACAACCGACGACCGTCGGGCGCTACCAACATGGGCACATGTATGAATCGCGGTATCTGTACACCGAGCATATCGTACAGCTGACACTGCGGTGCAGTGGAAGACAACAAATCGCGTCCGCGCACCACTTCCGTAATGCCCATCGCCGCATCGTCCGCCACAACCGCCAGTTGATACGCAAAGACCCCATCCGAACGCCGCACCAGAAAATCGCCCCATTCTTCGGCAACCGAAAATCGCTGTGGTCCGTACAATCCGTCCTCAAAACAACAATCCGCCTCGGATGCGATCAGACGGTATGCGGGAAGACGGGTTTTCGCCGCACGTTCCTGCGCTGACAGATGACGGCAGGTGCCGCTGTAAATGACGCGACCGTCCGATGTGTGCGGCGCATTCGGTGCATGAAGCTCATCGCGACTGCAATAACAAGGATACACCTGTCCGGATTGCTCCAGTATAGCCAGTATCCGCTCATAATACGATGTCCGCTCGCTTTGCGTGTACGGCGCTTTATCGCCGCCTTGCTCGGGTCCTTCGTCAAAGGTCAACCCCAGATACCGCAAATCATCAAGAAGCCATTTTACGTATTCCTCACGACAGCGGGAACGATCAAGATCTTCCATCCGAAGAACCATCTCGCCCCCTTGCGATTTCGCCGACAACCACGCCAGCAGTGCACAAAACACATTGCCGAGATGCATACGGCCGCTGGGAGTCGGGGCGTATCGCCCTCGCACCGTTTTACCGCTCATGGTGCACCTCACAGACGGGCAACGCCGCTGTCCCGTGCCGCATCCGCCACCGCTTTTGCCACCGCTTTGACAACGCGCTTATCGAGAGCGCTCGGCAGAATATACTCAGCGCACAGTTCTTCATCGGCAATCAGATCGGCGATCGCCAGCGCCGCCGCCTTCTTCATATCTTCGTTGATGTCCGTCGCGCGCACGTCCAGCGCGCCGCGGAAAATACCGGGAAACGCCAGCACGTTGTTGATCTGATTGGGGTAATCGCTCCGTCCCGTGCCGACCCCCGCCGCACCGGCTTTCAGAGCCTCCTCGGGCATGATTTCGGGGGTCGGATTGGCCATCGCAAACACGATCGGTTGATCGTTCATCGCCGCAATCATCTCGCCCGTCAATACACCGGGAGCCGATACACCGACAAACAAGTCCGCACCGATCAACGCATCCGCCAGCGCCCCCTTCACCCCGCGCGGATTGGTACGGGAAGCCAGTTCGCGGTGCGCGTCCGACAACGATTCATCATCCCGCACCAACGCACCGAAACGATCACACATCACAATATCTTCGATGCCGACATTCTGAAGCATCGCGGCAATCGCCGTGCCTGCCGCACCCGCGCCGTTCACAACCGCTTTGACAGATCGGATGTCGCGGCCGGTCAGCCGGCAGGCGTTGATCGCCGCCGCCGCCACAATAATGGCGGTGCCGTGCTGGTCATCGTGAAACACGGGAATATCGCAAACCTCTTTCAAACGACGTTCGATTTCAAAACACCGCGGCGCGGCAATATCCTCCAGATTGATGCCGCCGAAGCTCCCCGCAATCAGCGAAATCGTGCGGACGATTTCGTCCACGTCTTTCGAGCGCACACAAAGCGGTACGGCATCGACATCGCCGAACGCTTTGAACAACGCACATTTGCCTTCCATCACAGGCATGCCGGCTTCGGGTCCGATATCGCCGAGTCCCAGCACCGCCGTGCCGTCGGTAATCACCGCCACCAGATTGGCGCGACGTGTCAGCTCATAGCTTTTATCCGCATCATCGCGAATAGCAAGGCACGGCTCAGCAACGCCGGGAGTGTAAGCGAGCGACAGGTCTTCCCGTGTATCCATCGGCACACGGCAGACCACTTCGATTTTACCGCCCCATTCTTTATGGAGTCGCAACGATTCTTCTCTGTAATTCATGCAATCACGTGTCCTTTCCGTGCTGTTCATCCAAAGTCATAGCAAACGCGGGAATGAATTCCTCAAGAAAGCAGTCCGCCGCAGGCAGGTGCATCGCGCGCACCGCTCGCTCGGTGGCGGCTCTCGCACCGCTGAATTCGGCGTTGCCCTGCGAGAGCTCCTCAATACATTTGATAAGAGCTGACAGCTTGTCCGCCGCCTTCACAAGACGACGTTCTTCATCCAGTCCTTCTTCGGTAAAATACGGCGTATATGATGCGCGCAAATCATCGGGAAGCATGGACAACAGCTTGTCACAAGCGACCGTTTCCAATGACTTATACGCCTCGCGGATGGCGGGATTGTCGTATTTCACGGGGGTCGGTAGATCGCCCGTCAGAATCTCGGAAGCATCATGATACAGCGCCAACATCACACACATGCCTTCGTCCACCCGACCGCCGAACCGCGTGTTGGTCAGCAACGCCAACGCATGCGCAAGCACCGCCGTATCAAAGGAATGTTCGCTCAGATTTTCTTCGCGATTGTTTCGCATCAACGACCAGCGGGAAATGTATTTCATTCGCGCCAACGACGCATAAAACGTAGTATTCATTCGCATCTCATCCTTTCCTTCGCCATATTTTATCACAACGAACGTCAATTGTAAAGATAAACCCTTTTCTTTTCATCGGAAGTATGATATACTGACAGCAATACAAAGGAGGCGGTATATATGGTGGAATTTCATAACGAATGGGACCAACTGCTCAAAGAGGAGTTTGAAAAAGACTATTATCTTCAGCTTCGTCAATTCTTAAAGAGTGAATACGCCACACAAACCATATATCCCGATATGTATCATATTTTCCACGCATTACAAGCCACCTCTTACAGCGATGTGAAAGCGGTCATTCTCGGGCAGGATCCGTATCACGGACCGAATCAGGCACACGGTCTTTGCTTTTCCGTGCAGGACGGTATTCAGCCTCCGCCGTCGCTTCAGAACATCTTTAAGGAACTCCACGACGATGTCGGAATACCCATTCCGCAAAGCGGCAACCTGACCGCCTGGACGTCGCAGGGGGTCCTGCTGTTGAACACCGTGCTGACCGTTCGCCAGGGCATGCCCAACAGCCATCGCAACCGCGGCTGGGAGATTTTCACCGATAAGGTGATTTCCCTGCTGGATCAGCGCGACACGCCGATGGTCTTTTTGCTGTGGGGAGCGAACGCCGGTGCCAAATCCGCCCTGCTTCACAACCCGCGCCATCTGGTGCTCAAAACCGTGCATCCGAGCCCGTTGTCCGCTCACCGCGGATGGTTTGGCTGTAAGCACTTTTCCAAAGCCAACGCATTTCTGCAACAAAACGGCATAACGCCGATCGACTGGCAATTATAACCCGCTTTCTCTTGGGGAAGGACTTTGATATCAAAGTCCTTCCCTTTTTATGCACTCATAAACCGCCGATTCCTCGCATACGGTACTGGTGTACACTTTTTGAAAGGCGTGATCATGTATGAGCGAATCTACAGACCGCGATCAATGGCAACGCATGATTGAAGCATACAATCGGGAGCTGATGGCGCAATATGCCGCCGCATCTCCTGCTGTACCACCCGAAACGGAATCTGACGAGACCGCTTTGCCGACGGAACCCGCACCGTCTCCTGTGGCAAACAGTACGTTGCAAGCACAACCGATAACCGCATCGGATCTGACCGATATCGGGTATCTGCAGGTTGGCATCACCACCGAAAATAGAGCTGTTCCCATCCCGGGAGCTGTGGTCACCGTCAGTCATGATTTCGGGCAAGGCGTTACGCTGGATGTCTCCGAAATCACCGACGAAAGCGGGCAAACACCGCCGGTTCCGCTTGCCACCAAGGATCGTCGCCTGTCACTGGCGCCGGGAAATACACACCCATTTGCCGTCTATACCGTGCAGGTGGTTGCCGACGGATATTTCACAAAACGATTCGACAATCTGCCGATATACGGTGGCGTCACCTCCGTCCAGAA
>JAZQHP010000079.1:0-4326 GCA_045540655.1 Acutalibacteraceae bacterium | reverse complement strand
CTCGATCAGACTCTGCGTCCGACCGATGCCGACGGCACCGAGCGTTTGCTGTCCTTGCTGGAGGAATTGTTGGCGACTGTCCCCGTGTTTGATGTGCGTTGTACCATAGATGCGTCGTCGGCGACGATTGTGCGCAACGGCATGACAAGGGAGGGTGCGTAATGGTGTTTCACGGCTTTTTAAAGCTGACGTTGCTGGATTATCCCGGTCACACCGCGTGCACGGTGTTCACGGCGGGATGTAATTTCCGTTGTCCGTTTTGCCATAATGCGTCGCTGGTCAACGGCGTGCCCGCCGAACGCTACACCGAGGAGGATGTGCTGTCCTATCTGCAAAAGCGAAGCGGCATCCTGGACGGTATTTGTGTGACGGGCGGGGAACCGTTGTTACAGCCCGATCTGCCGGCGTTCCTGCGGAAGGTCAAAGCGTGCGGAGTGCAGGTCAAGCTCGACACCAACGGCAGTCGCCCGACGGTACTGCGCGCCCTGATGGATGAGGGGCTGGTGGATTATGTCGCGATGGACATCAAAAACACCTGGGAGCGCTATCCCGAAACGGTCGGCATCCCGAACTTCGATGTGACCGATGTACAGACGAGTGCCTCGTTGCTTCTGGAAGGACGGGTGCCGTTTGAGTTCCGCACGACGGTTGTGAAGGAATTTCACACCGTCCGCGATATACAAGATATAGCACAGACGTTGCGCAAAGCGCCCCGATATTATCTGCAAAATTTTGAGGATTCGGGTGACCTGCTTGGTGCCGATCTGCATGCTGTAGACCGCCAAACCCTTGATGCTATGCGGGATGCGGCGGTTTTGAACATTCCGGATACCACCCTGCGAGGGGTCTGATGACAACAAGATATAGTGTTACCGATCGCAATTCTTACAGATTTGTAACGCTATATCTTGTGTTTTTTGTGTTGACAAGTACATAGATGTGCTATATAATGGGGATACATTCCCGAAACACACGCAAGGAGGTTACATTTATGTACAATGTTGTGAAACGCGACGGCAAACTCGTCGCTTTTGATCTGTCGAAGATCAGTGCCGCCATTATGCAGGCGTTTGAGGCTTGCCAACGTCAGTATAACCCCGACATTATCGATTTTCTCGCGTTGAAGGTGACGGCGCAGTTTGAGCCCCTCATTGAGGATCAGCTGATTTCCGTCGAGCACATTCAGGACAGCGTCGAATCGGTGCTGATCAAAGCGGGCTATGACGATGTCGCTAAGGCGTACATCATCTATCGCCGCCAGCGCGAGAAGATCCGCAATCTGAACGCGACGATGGTGGACTACAAAGCGATCGTCGATAACTACCTCAACATCAACGACTGGCGTGTGAAGGAGAACTCCACCGTGACCTATTCGGTCGGCGGTTTGATTCTCAGCAACTCGGGTGCCGTTACCGCCAACTACTGGCTGTCCGAGATTTATGATGATGAAATCGGTAACGCGCACCGCAATGCCGACATCCACATCCATGACCTGTCGATGCTGACGGGCTACTGCGCCGGTTGGTCGCTCAAGCAGCTCATTCAGGAAGGTCTCGGCGGTGTCCCCGGCAAAATCACGTCGGCACCCGCCAAGCATCTGGCGAGCCTTTGCAACCAGATGGTCAACTTCCTCGGTATCATGCAAAACGAATGGGCGGGCGCGCAGGCGTTCTCCTCGTTCGATACCTATCTGGCACCGTTCGTCAAGGTGGACAACCTGTCCTATGAGCAGGTCAAGAAGTGCATCGAGTCCTTCATCTACGGTGTGAACACCCCGAGCCGTTGGGGCACGCAATCGCCCTTTACGAACATCACGCTCGACTGGGTGGTTCCGCCCGATCTCGCCGAGCTCAACTGCATCGTCGGCGGCAAGGAAATGGACTTCAAGTACAAAGATTGTAAGAAAGAAATGGACATGGTCAACAAGGCGTTCATCGAGATCATGATCGAAGGCGACGCCAACGGCCGTGGTTTCCAGTATCCCATCCCGACCTATTCCATTACCCGCGACTTTGACTGGTCCGACACCGAGAACAACCGCCTGCTCTTTGAAATGACCTCCAAATACGGCACGCCGTATTTCTCCAACTACATCAACAGCGACATGGAGCCCAGCGACGTGCGCAGTATGTGCTGCCGTCTGCGTCTGGATCTGCGCGAGTTGCGCAAAAAGTCCGGCGGCTTCTTCGGTAGCGGCGAATCGACGGGTTCGGTGGGCGTTGTCACCATCAACATGCCGCGCATTGCGTATCTTGCCAAGGATGAGGCGGACTTCTATCAGCGTCTGGATCATCTGATGGATATCGCCGCGCGCTCCCTCAAGGTGAAGCGTACTGTTATCACGAAGCTGCTGGAATCGGGTCTGTATCCGTACACCAAGCGTTATCTGGGCACCTTCAACAACCACTTCTCGACCATTGGTCTGGTGGGTATGAACGAAGCGGGTCTCAACGCCAACTGGCTTAAAGCGGATCTGACCGACGAGCGCACCCAGCAATTTACCAAGGACGTCCTCAACCATATGCGCGAGCGTCTGTCGGACTATCAGGAAATGTACGGCGATCTGTACAACCTCGAAGCCACGCCTGCCGAGTCGCCGGCATTCCGTCTGGCGAAGCACGATCTCAAGCATTTCCCCGACATCATCACCGCTGCGATGAGCGACGACCAGACCCCGTACTACACCAACAGCTCGCACCTGCCGGTTGACTATACCGAGGACATCTTCTCGGCGCTCGACGTGCAGGACGAACTGCAGACGCTGTACACATCCGGCACGGTGTTCCACGCCTTCCTTGGCGAGAAACTGCCCGACTGGAAAGCGGCGGCAACGCTCGTGCGCAAGATCGCGGAAAACTATCGCCTGCCGTATTACACCATGTCGCCGACCTATTCCGTGTGTAAGAATCACGGTTACATCGCCGGCGAAGTGTACGAATGCCCCGATTGCGGCGAAAAGACCGAGGTCTACAGCCGTATCACCGGTTACTATCGTCCCGTCCAGAACTGGAACGACGGTAAAGCGCAGGAATACAAAGATCGTAAGGTGTACGATATTGAAAACTCCAAGCTCACCCGCAACGGTGCGCCCGCAGTGAAGCCGGCGGCTCCTGCTGAGGAGAGCACCACCACCGATGTCATGAACGGCGCGTACCTGTTTGTGACCTCGACCTGCCCCAACTGTAAGATCGTTTGCGCGACCCTCGATAAGGTCGGCTTCGAGTACAAGAAGGTGCTCGCGAACGATCATCCCGACATGGCGACCGCCTTCGGCGTTAAGCAAGCTCCCACGCTCGTGGTGGTTGAAAACGGCGAAGTGAATAAGTATGCGGGCGTGGCGGCGATCAAAAAAATGCTCAACGCCTGACCTGTAAAGGAAGCAGATTATGATGTATGATGTGATCGTGATCGGCGGCGGTCCCGCCGGCCTGACGGCGGCGCTGTATGCCCGCCGTGCCAACAAAACCGTCCTGGTGATTGAAAAAGCGACCTTCGGCGGTCAGATCACCTTTTCTCCCAACGTGGAGAATATTCCCGGCTTTGCCGCTCTCTCGGGCAATGAATTTGCCGAGAAACTCGTCGAGCAGGTGCTCGCACAGGGCGCCGACGTGGAATGCCTGGAGGTGCTCCGTGTCGAAAACGGCGATGTCAAGCGCGTCGTGACCGACGACGGCACCTTTGAAGCCAAGGCGGTCATCGTTGCGACCGGTGCGAAGCATCGTATGCTAGGCCTTGACCGCGAGGAGGATTTCGTCGGCGAAGGTATCTCGTTCTGCGCGGTTTGCGACGGCGCGTTCTACGAAGGACAGACGGTGGCGGTGATCGGCGGCGGCAACTCCGCGCTTCAGGAGGCGTTACTGCTTGCGGATCTTTGCAAAGAAGTGCACGTGGTGCAAAATCTCCCGAAGTTTACGGGAGAGGAGGCACTGGTGGAGCGGCTGATGGCGCGCGACAACGTTCATGCGGTCTTTTCGACCGTCGTCGAATCGCTGGTCGGCGAGGATACGCTGTCGGCAATTGTGCTGCACAATACCGACACCGATGAGCGGACGACCCTGTCGGTCGACGGTATGTTTGTCGCGATCGGTCTGGTGCCGCAAAACGAGGCGTTTGCCGATGTGGTCGTGCTCGATGAGCGTGGATACGCGGCGGCGGGCGAGGATTGCCTGACGCAGACGGACGGCATCTTTGTGGCGGGCGATTGCCGCCGCAAAGCGATCCGCCAGGTAACCACCGCCGCTGCAGACGGCGCGGTGGCGGCGCTGGCGGCATGCGAGTACATTAATGCTCTGGAAGCCTGAATGATTCCATAATACAACGAAGCGC
>JAZQHP010000078.1:0-2434 GCA_045540655.1 Acutalibacteraceae bacterium | reverse complement strand
CGCTCGCGTTCCGCCTTCATTTGCTTCTCCATCGAGTCTTGAATCTCTTTGGGAGGCATGATGTTTTTGAGTTCCACGCGATTGATTTTAATACCCCCTGCATCCGTCGCCACATCCCGCACGTTGGTGATTTGACCGTTGATGACATCACGAGAGGTGAGCGTCGCGTCAAGCTCCATATCACCGATGATGTTACGAAGCGTCGTGGCGGTCAGATTCTCAATCGCCAGCATGGGACGCTCCACGCCGTAGGCATACAGCTTCGGATCCACAATGCGATAAAACACCACCGTGTCAATCTGCATCGTCACATTATCCTTCGTAATCACAGGTTGCGGCGGGAAATCAATCACCGCTTCCTTCAGAGATACCCGCTTGGCAACGCGGTCAATCAGCGGAATGGTGAAATGCAGACCCGTTTGCCACGTTGCCTGATATGCACCCAACCGTTCCACCACATATGCCTTTGCCTGCGGCACCACCTTAATGTTCGCCACCACAATCACCAGCACCAATACCGCCAGCACAATAAATAAGATCGTCATGCGTCAACACTCTCCTTTTCATCTATCGTTTCCACGCGCAACGTGGTGCCGCTCGCGGCAGTCACACGCACCCGCGTTCCTTCTTCAATCGGGGTCTCCGACACGGCGCGCCAGTACACGTCGCCGATGCGCACCGTACCCTCAAACGCATTCACTGCCGTGTGGGTCACGCCGCACCGTCCGATCATCAATTCGTCTCCCTCTTTGACCGTGCCGCGTTCCGGCTTGCGGAAAAAGCGTCGGAACACCAAGAGCATCAGCGCCGAGCAGACCAGAAACGTGCCGATCTGAATCAGCGGCTGATCGGTAAATACCGACACGATCGCCGCCGCTACCGCGCCCGCCACAAACCAGACGGAGACGAGCGAGGTGGTGAGTGCTTCGGCAATGAGACACGCCACCGCCAGTGCCACCCATAAGATCCAGTCGTACGCCGCTAACCATTCCGCCATACGACATCCTCCTTTTTTGAATTGGTTGTTATATGTATTATAGCACAGGACGTTTGCCGATGCAATAAGCTCTCCCACGAAAAAATACTGGTAATTCCGACAATTATATGCTATACTGAAACCCATGTGTTTTGAAAAGGTGGGTCTGCTTTGGAACGTGAACATTTAGGAAGCCGTCTGGGCTTTATCTTGATCAGTGCCGGCTGCGCCATCGGCATCGGCAATGTCTGGAAATTTCCGTACATGGTCGGCGAAAACGGCGGCGGTATTTTTGTGCTGTTTTATTTATTTTTCCTCATTATTCTCGGTGTTCCCGTCATGACCATGGAATTCTCCATAGGTCGCGCCGCGCAAAAAAGTCCGGTGGCAATGTATCAGACACTTACGCCCTCCCGTAAAGCGTTTCATTGGCACGGCATCATGGCGCCCATCGGTAACTACCTGTTGCTGATGTTTTATACCACGGTGACGGGCTGGTTGTTGCAATACTTCTTCTATGCCGTGAACGGGCGGTTCGCACATGCCGACCGCGCCACCGTCGACGGCATCTATGATGCGATGCTGGCGGATCCTGTGATGATGGGAGTATTCACGATGGCCATCCTGGTCATCGCTGTCGTCGCGTGTCTGTTCGGCGTGCAAAAAGGTCTCGAACGCGTCACCAAGGTCATGATGATCGCCCTTCTGGCGTTGATTGCCGTGCTGGTGGTCAACAGTCTCACGCTGGACGGCGCCAAAGAAGGTCTTCGCTTTTACCTCGTACCCGATTGGAATGCCGTGAAAACCTCCGGCGGCATCGGCAAAATTATTGTCAGTGCCATGAATCAATCCTTCTTCACCTTGAGCATCGGTATGGGCTCGATGGCGATCTTCGGCAGTTACTTAAACAAAGACCGTACGCTGATGGGCGAAGCGATCAACATCGCCCTGCTCGATACC
Source organism: Acutalibacteraceae bacterium (assembly GCA_045540655.1). Classification (GTDB taxonomy): domain Bacteria; phylum Bacillota; class Clostridia; order Oscillospirales; family Acutalibacteraceae; genus RGIG1959. The sequence continues at coordinate 498 of JAZQHP010000078.1, read as the reverse complement.
GTCGTGGCAATTTCCTCGGGACTGATCATCTTCCCCGCCATCTTCACCTACAACGGCGACGTGCAATCGGGACCGCCTCTGATCTTTGAAACCCTGCCGAGTATTTTCGCCAATATGCCTCTCGGACGGTTGTGGGGCGGCATGTTCTTCCTGTTCCTGACCTTTGCGGCACTGTCCACCGTGTTGGCAGTCTTTGAAAATCTGGTGGCGTGTCTGATGGATTTCGGTCTTTCGCGGCGCAAAGCCTGCCTCATCAACGGAGGCGCGCTGTTGGTGCTGACGATACCCTGCGTACTGGGCTTCAACCTGCTCTCCGATTTTCATCCGCTCGGCGGCACGTCGAACATCCTCGATCTGGAAGATTTTCTCGTATCCAACATCGTATTGCCGATCGGCTCGCTGATCTTTGTGATCTATTGTACCGCGAAACGCGGCTGGGGCTGGAAAGCCTTCACCGACGAAGCCAATGCCGGCAAGGGTCTTCGCGTGAAAGCGTGG
>JAZQHP010000077.1:0-2647 GCA_045540655.1 Acutalibacteraceae bacterium | reverse complement strand
CAACATGTTTCCCCAACTCCTTGGCTCACAGAACGACATGGCTACGATCCGACTTATTCGATCGGCGTGCCGACATCGGCATAGTTCGCACGGTTCTGACCCTGCGAAGCGAAGAATACATCCTCGTTCATGTAACTGCTGGTCATGAGGATCGGCGTGGCTTCGAGCTCCACGATCATATCGCACATGGTCTTCATGTTCTCTTTGAATTTGTCGGGCGTAACCTGCGGGGCATTCTTCGCCTGCATCAGCAGATCGTTCATGCCGAAGCACAGCGTCACGAAATCGGGATCACGGTTGGCAACGTAGCGGTCGAAACGGTCGATCGCTTCTTTGGTATTGATGCCGCCTGTGGCGCCGTTGAACAGGTACATATTGCAGTTCTCAGCAACGGTCAGCGGCCAGGTGCCGAACGCGGTCAGGCTGTCACCGTAGGTGAGGAGCTTGGCGCCGTCCAGCTGTTTGTCGCCGCCCGAGCAACCGGTCATGCCGATCGTACCCAGCAACAACGCCACACAAAGCAACAGGGATACAATGGTGCGTTTTTTCATAGGAAAAGCCTCCTTATGTTTTTTCGGTAAATTCAGTATAGCATCCCTTTTTCCGATTTGCAAGCAAAAAGCAATGAAGCGCTCCGCCCGAAAGCGAAACGCTCCATTGCTTGAGAAGAAAATGAGGAGAAATATTACCATTTGCAAGGCAAATGGTGAGGAGAAAGTAAGATGAAAAAGAAATATACAGCCGTTTGCTGTGACTACAGTATACACCCCGCAAGCGGGAAAGTGTTGAACAAACCGTGACGCAGAAATGAATCTTTTTAAAGCATTTTGTGAACGAAAAACAGAAATCGGTCGAGGGACGAGGAATGCTGTCGAACGGGAAGAGAACGGGTGAAAAAGCAGTCTTGTTTCTTTTGGTTGTTTGTGGTATACTGATACTACATTACTGCAATAAACAATGAAACGGGAGGGATTCTCTTGGCGATTCTGTCAAATCTGGAACCGGCAAAGGTGTTCGGCTTCTTTGAAGAAATTTGTGCGATTCCGCGCGGATCGGGCAATACAAACGGTATGGCCGCCTATTGCATGGCGTTTGCGCAGGCGCGGGGACTCAAAGCGACGCGCGATGAAGCCGACAACGTGATTATTTACAAGCCCGCTACGGCAGGCTACGAACAGGCGGAGCCGGTGATTCTGCAGGGACACCTGGACATGGTGTGTCAGAAGGAAGCGGGCAGTACGTTTGATTTTGAAACCGACGGACTGGAGCTTTATGTAGACGGCGACTTCGTCAAAGCCAAGGGCACGACGCTCGGCGCGGATAACGGCATTGCAGTGGCAATGGTGCTGTCCATCCTCGACAGTCAGACCACGCCGCATCCGGCACTCGAAGCGGTGTTCACCGGCGACGAGGAAATCGGCATGATCGGTGCGGGCAAGATGGACATGAGCGTGCTGAAGGGTAAGCGCATGATCAACCTGGATGCCGAGTCAGACGATACGCTGACGGTGTCCTGCGCGGGCGGCAGTGATTTTCAGATGGCGATCCACGGCACGCGGGAAATCCGCGAAGGCACGGAAGTAACGCTGACGTTGCGGGGACTGCGCGGCGGTCACTCGGGTGTGGAAATTCATACGGGACGTATCAATGCGGACATGCTTTGCGGACGCTTCCTGAACCGTATGCACCGCGATTATCCGTTATGCCTGCTGTCGGTGGACGGCGGTGACAAGGCAAACGCGATTCCCAATCGTGCGGTGGTGCGGCTGTGCGTCAAGGATGCGACGGCGTTTTGCCGCGATGCCAGAGAATATCTTGAACTGCTGAAAAACGAACTGGCCACCCGCGAGCCGCAGTTTTCCTATATGCTCACCGTCGGAAAGACAGGCACTTTTGAGCCGTTCGACGAGGCGTCCACCACGGCGGTGGTGCGGGCAGTTGTTTGTGCTCCGAACGGCGTGATGGAGATGAGTGCCGATATCGAAGGTCTGGTGGAAACGTCGCTCAATCTCGGGATTCTGCAAACCGACGGCGATGCGGTGCGCATGCACTTTGCCTTGCGCAGCAACAAGGAATCGGGTCTGATCTTTATGGAGGAGCGCATGATTGCGTTTGCGGAAGCCTTCTCCTGTGTACCGGTTACCTTCGGACATTATCCGCCGTGGGAATACAAAGCGGATTCTGTATTGCAGGCGTTGTATAAGGAGTGCTATAAATCCCAGCACGGTGTGGAACCGAAGGTAGAGGCGATTCACGCAGGACTGGAATGCGGTCTGTTTGCGTCCCGTATCGAAGGGCTCGATTGCATCGCCATCGGTCCGACCATGTACGACGTGCATACGGTACATGAACGTCTGAGTATTTCTTCGACCGAGCGCACGTATCGTTTGTTGAAAAATATGTTGAAAAATTGCCGTTAATCTTGCCAAATTTTTATGAATGTGTTATAATAACATGAATTTTAGTTGCCGCCTGTGCGGCGGTGACGGTTAGGAGAAGAATTATGGACAACAACAAAACCGCATTTAAGCCGTATGTGCCTGCGGAAAAGATCACCCCCGAGATCACGGTCACTTCGGTGATCATGGGTGTGCTGTTGGCAGTCGTCTTCGGTGCCGCCAATGCGTATCTCGGCCTGCGCGTCGGT
>JAZQHP010000076.1:0-13703 GCA_045540655.1 Acutalibacteraceae bacterium | reverse complement strand
CGGCTTCTACATAATAGAAGCCGCCGATTCCTTGTATTATCAATCCATCGGTGGAACGATCCATCATACCTTGTTCCTCACTCTTTATTCTTCGGGAGTTACTGTTTCGGTAGCGGTGGTCGTCGTAACGGGAGGCTCGGTGGTGGTCGGAGCCTGGGTGGTGGTTGTCGCCTTGGTGGTGGTCGCCACCGTGAAGCTCTTATAATCGGAGCTGGTCACTTCGCCCGTCTCACCGTTCACCGCAAACGTGGCGTAGGTCTGATACGCATTTTCGCCCGTGACCGACAGCTTCACCGTCACCGTGTAGGACGCTTTCTGTTCCTTCAGCTTCACCGACACCTTCGACGATGTCACGCCGCTCTCGGAATACACGTTGGAGCCGCCGACCGACACCTGCACATCAAGCGCCTTCGACACGGACGGCATTTTCACATCCAGATCCACATCCTTATAGCCCGAGCTGACCGTCAGTGTCACCTCGGTGCCGGGAGCAACCGATGAGCCTGCCACAGGATAGATATCCACCACATAGCCGGCGGAATAGGTCGGATGGTTGACTTTTTTGACATTTTCGGAGCTGACCTTGAGCCCCTTCTCGGTCAGGCGCGCCACGGCATCCGCCTGCGCACGACCGACCACATCGGGAACGGTCACGTTGTCCACCGGCTCTTCACCCGAGCTGATATACACCGTGATGCTACTGCCCTTCGGGACCTTCTCACCGGGCGCCGGATCCACCGAAATGACGCAATCTTTCGCGATTTCATCGTCGGTCTGCTTGACCTCCGTGACCACAAACCCCGCCTTATTCAGCTTGCTGACCGCTTCGCCGCGATCGTCACCGGCTTTGATCTTCGGGATCTCCACCAGCTGTTCGCCGAGGCTGATATACAGCACCAGTTCATGCTTGACCTTGACGCGCTTGTGCGGCAACGGGCTTTGCTTGATGATCGTGCCCGCCGGCTCCGAACTGTATTCCTCGTTTTGTTTGATGATGAAATTGCGCGCCAGCTCCGTATCGGTCGCCACGTCCTTGTCAAAATTTTTACCGATCAGATCGGGCACTTCGACATCGGCGGTGGCATTGTTGGAGGGCTGCAGAAGATCGGTGATGAAATACACACCGAACACCAGCATCAGAATCAGCAGGAATGCACCTGCCAGTCCCGCGAGAAGCGGAATCAGCGGCAGATTCTTCTTGGATTTTTTGGATTGCCCCTTCTCTTTCTGACGGCGTTCCTCATTCTGCGGCACTTTTTCTGCGCGACGGATACGGCTGAAAGCCGCTTCGTAGTGCGCGGGATCCTCTGCGTCAGAGAAATACGTATATTCAAAGCGGATGCTGGGATTATTCTTAAACTCGTCGATATCATACAGCATTTCCGCCGCCGACTGATACCGCTTGAGCGGATCCTTCTGCATCGCCTTCATGGTGATCTCTTCCAGCCCCTCAGGGATATGCGGATTGATCTGCGTCGGGCGCACCGCTTCGGTCTGCATCTGCATGATCGCCACCGACACCGCGTTGTCCGATTCAAACGGCAGTTTGCCCGTCAGCATCTCGTACATCATCACGCCGACCGAATAAATATCGGCTTTTTCATCGGTGATTTCTGCACGCGCCTGCTCGGGGCTGATATAATGCACCGAGCCGATCGCCTTGTCGCCCTGCTCGGGCGCCGTCGCCACCCGCGAAAACCGGGCAATGCCGAAATCGGTCACTTTGATGGTGCCGTCCGACAACAGCATGATATTCTGCGGCTTGACATCCTGATGGACAATGCCCTTGTCATGCGCATGTTGCAACGCGTGAAGAATCTGCACAATAAAATGCACGACTTCTTTCCACTGCAACATCTTTTGCTGTTCAATGTACTCCTTGAGGGTGATACCGTCGATGTACTCCATGACGATATACTGCAGATCCTCACCGAAGCTGACATCGATCACGCGCACGATGTTCGGGTGTGACAAAATCGCAATTGCCTTCGATTCGTTCTTGAACCGACGGGAGAACTCCTCGTTGTGAAGATATTCCTCCTTGAGGATTTTGATCGCGACCACGCGATCATCAATCGTGTCATACGCTTTATATACATACGCCATGCCACCGACACCGATGATTTCGGTGACATCGTAGCGGGCATCCAGCAATTGTCCCACATATTTATCCAAAACCAACAACTCCTTCCGACGTGTACGGGTTATTCCGCGATAATTGCCGCGGTAATGTTATCCGTGCCGCCTGCGAGATTTGCCGCGGCAATCAGGCGCCCGGGAATCTCTTCCGTCGGCGCTTCGCTGATAATCTTTGCCATCTGTTCCGCTTCGACCATGCCGCTGAGTCCGTCGGTGCAAAGCAATACCTTTGCCCTTGTCGGCAGATCGAATTCCGAAAAGTCACAGGCGACCACATCCGCCACGCCAAGCGCCCGCGTAATGAAATTACGGCGGGGATGGGTTTTGGCTTCTTCGGGGGTGATTTGCCCTTTGTCCACCATCTGCTGCACAACCGAGTGGTCGGTGGTGATCTGCTCGATCACGCCTTCTTCGGTGATGACATACGCACGGCTGTCGCCGATGTGGGCCACCAGCACGGTATCTCCTACGGCAATCGCCATAACCAGTGTCGTTCCCATGCCGTGCAGATCGTGGTTCATGCCCGCCTCGTCATAGACGTTGATGTTCGCCGCGGCAATGGCGCTTTCGAGCACCGGTTGCAACGCGGCAACGGTCATACCTTTGCGATACCCTTCCACCACGCGCTTCGTCAGCGTGCGAACGGCTATGGATGAAGCAATATTGCCGCCGTTAGCGCCGCCCATACCGTCACAGACGATCGCATACACCACGTCGTCATCCAGTTTGCCGCACACAAAGGCATCCTGGTTCGTCGCGCGCTGACGGCCGATATCGGTTGCTCCGATACTGATCATCATCCATCACCCTCCTTTTTATCTCTTTCTTTCAGTATACCATACATTTATGAATAAATCACCCGTTTTTTTGATCTTCCCGACGAAGTTGTCCGCAACTCGCCTCGATATCGGCGCCGAGTGTACGGCGCACTGTCACGGGGATTCCTTTTTTCTCCAGAATACGGATAAAGCTCTGCAGCTGTCCCGAGCAACTGCGACGATACGGCGTACCGTCGACGGGGTTGACGGGAATCAGATTGACATGGCACAGCATACCCTTTAGCTTTTGCGCCAGTTCCACAGCGCACGCATCGGTGTCGGTGACACCGTCCACCATTGCATATTCAAACGAAATGCGGCGTCCGGTATCGTCGATGTAACGACGGCAAGCCGCCAGCAGTTCGTCCACCGACCACTTGCGCGCAATCGGCATCAGCTGTCGACGCAGATCGTCGTTGGGCGCATGAAGCGACACGGACAGCGTCAGCTGTAACCGCCGCTCCCGCATCTGATCGATGCGATCCACCAGACCGCAGGTGGACAAGGAGATGTGACGCATGCCGATCTGCACGCCGCCTTCCTCCGACAGCATATCCAGAAAGCGCATCACATGATCGTAATTATCGAGCGGCTCGCCCATACCCATCAGCACAACGGACGAGACGCGCACACCGTGATCCGCCTGTGCGGTTTCAATCTGGGACAGGATCTCCGACGGCAGCATGTTGCGGACCAATCCGCCTTTGCCGGTGGCACAGAAGGTACACCCCATACGGCAACCGACCTGTGTGGACAGGCACTGTGACCAACCGTGATGATAATGCATCAGCACCGACTCCACCGTTTCTCCGTCGGGGAGCACAAACAAATATTTCACCGTACCGTCGATGGCAGAAACCAGCTTGCGACGGATGGTCACATGGGGAATCGTATACCGCTGTGCGAGTGTTTCCCGCAATGTTTTCGGAAGATTGCCCATATCGTCAAAGGACGTTACCCCATTGTCGAGCCACGAGCGAATCTGCTTGGCACGAAACGCCGGAACGCCCATCCCGCGCAGTTGTTCGGTAAGCGCGGCGATCGGCAAGGATTTGATATCAATCAATGCGGATGTCAAACAGACCCCTCTTTTCTGAAAGATGCCACAAAGAAACCGTCCGTTCCGTGCACATGGGGCATCATGGTCAATTGATGAGACGGTGTTAATCCGCTCGCCTCAAACAAGGTCGGCAACGGCAATTCGCGCGGAGCAAACTCGGGATGCTCCTCTAAAAACCGCGCGGCAATCTGCTCATTCTCGCGCGGGCACAGTGTACACGTGGAATACTGCACCACACCGCCCGGGCGCACGGCCTGTGCGGCGCGGCATAAAATCGCATATTGCAACGACGGCAGATCGTCGCTGTCAAAAAGCGGTTTATATCGGATTTCGGGACGACGGCGAATCACGCCGTAGCCTGAGCACGGAACATCGCAAATCACACGATCAAACGCACCTTCCCATTCGGCAGGAAGCGGTTGCGCCGCGTCGCGGCACACCGTCTGCACGCATGTCGCACCCAGCGACCGCGCCCGCTCGCGAATGGTGGCGGTCTTATGCTCGTAAATATCACAGGAAACCATGTATCCTTCTCCGCCCAGCCGCATGGCGGTGGTGAAGGTTTTGCCGCCGGGAGCGGCACACATATCCAGAATGCGCTCTCCCGCTTCGGGCATCAACGCTTTGCATGCCCACTGCGAAGCGGCATCCTGAAAAAAATACAGATCCTTCAGATCCGTCAGACGGCGAAGCGGTGCGGCATCGGCAACCGTGTAAGCGCCGTCGAGACCGTCGATCGGTTGCGCCGTCAGATGATGCGCCGCGAGCGCTTCCAGGAATGCCTCTTCCGTCGTCCTGAGGGTATTCACACGCAATACCGACGGAGGTGCATCGTTGGCGGACGCCGCGAGCGCCAGAGCGTTGTCGCGGCCGTACGCCTTGCCCCACAGCTTGAGCAGTTCCACGGGCACCGAATGCAGAAGGCTGATCCCTTTCCAGTCGGTCGGGATACTGCGAAGCAGACGTTCGTGCTCACGGTCTACCGTGCGCAGAACACCGTTGACAAAACCCGCCGCCGATGCCTGCCGATAGCGTTTCGCCTGATTGACGGCTTCATTGACTGCCGCGGATGACGGAATCTTTTGCATATACACCAGCTGATAGACTCCGACGCGCAGAATCGCGCGCACGGTCGGCTGACAGGACGCCAGCGGTCGGCGCATCGCCTTTCCCAGTAACCAATCCACCGTCAACAGCCGTTCGATAACGCCGTATACCAGGCGCGTCGTAAATGCGGCATCCTCCGCCGACATTGCGGTATCCCGCAACCAATGATCGAGCATGACATTGGAGAAGGTGTGCTCCTGTTCCCATTTCAGCAGGGCATCCACCGCCACATCTCTGGCTGTTTTCGGCACGATCCTTCTCCCCTTTCACACCGTATTACGGGGTCATTCCAGCGTTTCCCCGATGGTCACCGCATGTCCGCGCAGAAAATCCGCCGCCGACATACGCTGTTTGCCTTCGTATTGAATTTCGGACAGAATCAGCATCCGTCCGTCACCGCAAGCCACCGCCAGCGGGTCAATCGAGCACACCGTACCGGCGGGTTGATCGGTCGCATCACCGACCGCCGAGACGTGCACCTTAAGCATTTTGCCGTGCAGACGGCAGTTGGCGCTCGGCCACGGATTCATGCCGCGCACCTGATCGTGAAGCGCCTTCGCGGATTTGGAGAAATCCAGCGGCGATAAGCCCTTATGCAACATCGGCGCATAGTTGGATTCGTCGGGTTGCTTTTCGGGGCAGAGCGTTCCGTTTTGAAGCGCCCTCAGCGTATCGCTAAGCAACGCCGCGCCGTCTTCGGCGAGCAGATCATGCAGTTCGCCCGCCGTCATATCGTCGGGGAGCTCGCGCGCACAGCGGAGCAACATATCGCCCGTGTCGAGTCCCACATCCATCTGCATGGTGGTGACACCGACCTGCGATTCCCCATTGATGACCGCCCATTGAATCGGGGCGGCACCGCGATACCGCGGCAACAGCGACGCGTGTACATTAATGCATCCGTATCGCGGGGTATCCAGTACCGCTTTGGGGAGGATCTGACCGAACGCGACAACCACCACCAGGTCGGGGGCTTCCTGCCGAAGCACGGCAAGCGATTCCTCCGTCTTCATGGACAGCGGCTGATACACGGGAATCCCGTGCGCCGCGGCGCACGCCTTGACGGGCGGCGGCGTCAGAATCTGTTTGCGTCCGACAGGTTTATCGGGCTGGGTGATGGCGAGCGTCACTTCGTGACCGTCGGCAAGAATACGTTCCAAGGTGGGCACCGCAAATTCGGGTGTTCCCATAAACACAATGCGCATGGTGCGTCCTCCTTGTTTTACACTTCCTCGAGCATGCGGATTACATGCTTTTTAAACAGGATGCCGTCCAGGTGATCGCTTTCATGGCAGATGCAACGGGCTTTGAGTCCCTCGCCTGTGATGTAAAACCATTTTCCGTGGCGATCCTGCGCCTTCATGCGCACCTTCTGCGGGCGCTTGGTCACGCCGTATTCCCCGGGGCAGGACAGACAGCCTTCCGCCTCCTCCTGTTCCCCTTCCGCCAGCACGATTTCGGGGTTGATCGCCTCGATCCAGCCGTCGCCGACGTTCATGATGAACAGACGACGCAGGATGCCGACCTGCGGGGCGGCGAGACCGACACCGTCCGCTTCGATCAGGGTTTCTTTCATATCATCGAGCAACACCCACAGGCGCTCGTTAAACTCCGTGACAGGACGACAGGTTTTGGTCAACACCTCGTCGCCTTCCTTGACAATATTCCGAATAGCCACGAATCATCACTCTCTTTCTGCAATACGGGATTCTCATAAAATGGCGGAGGGATTCACATCCACATATACCGTCACATGTTTACTGATGGTGTCACGGCTGAAGCCGCCGAGCACCTCGCCAATCAATTCGCGCAGGCGCGGATTGTTCACGGTTTTGATTAGCAATTTGTATCGGAATCGCCCGGCGATCTTGGTGATCGTCGCCGGCGACGGGTCAAGCACAATCAGCTTGACATCGGGAAACGCGGTGCGGGACAGATGCCGAAGAAGCTGCAACGTGGTTTGCGCCGCCTGCTTGACGTCATCCTCGCGGATACCGCTGAATCCAAACATATAGAGATCAGTATAGGGCGGATAGCCCATCAACCGTCTGGCTTCGATTTCGGTTTCGTAAAACGCTTCATAGTCCTGTGCCGCCGCCTGCCCGATCACTTCGTTTTCGGGAGCGAAGGTCTGTACGAGCGCCACGCCTTCCTCGGAACGACGTCCCGCACGACCGATTACCTGCGTGAGAAGCGAAAAGGTCGTTTCAAACGAGCGGTAATCATCGCAGAACAGCGACATATCCGCCGACAACACCCCAACCAGTCCCACATTCGGGAAATCCAGTCCTTTGGCAACCATCTGGGTGCCGATCATCAGCTGATACTCACCGCGCCCGAACGCCGAGAATTTTTCCTCATAGGCATAGCGAGACATGGTCGTGTCCGCATCCATGCGCAGAATCGCCACGCCGGGGAATCGCTCGGTCAGTTCTTCTTCCAGACGCTGGGTTCCCTGACCCGAATAGCGCACCTTATCAGAACCGCACGACGGACAGGTATGCTGTTTCGGCTCCACGCGACCGCAGTAATGACAAATCAGGCGGTCGTTGGCGCCGTGATAGGTCATGGAAATACTACAGGACGGGCAGGTGATCACGTGTCCGCAACTGCGGCAGGATACAAACGTATGGTATCCGCGGCGGTTATACAGCAAAATGGCTTGTTTACCGGCGTCAAAGCAGGACTGCAACGCCTCGCAAAGCGCGTCGCTGAACAACCCGTTGCTCATCGGCTCCTGCCGCATATCCACCACCTGCACACGAGGCAGTCCGGCTTCACCGAAGCGGGAGGTCAGGCGGAACAAATGATACCTTCCGTTGAGTGCATGATAATAGCTTTCTACCGACGGTGTCGCCGAACAAAGCAGCATGAGTGCTCCGTGCTGTGCACAGCGAAAGCGGACCACGTCACGCGTGTGATAGCGCGGAGTGGTATCGGATTTGTAGGTGTGCTCCTGCTCCTCGTCCATCACGATCAACCCGATGTTATCGAGCGGCGCAAACACCGCCGACCGCGTACCAAGCACAATGGAGGCTTCGCCGCGATGCACGCGTTTCCATTCATCCATCCGCTCGCCGAGCGACAAACCACTGTGCAGTAACGCCACCCGCCGCCCGTAGCGACCGAGAAACAGGCGCATCATCTGCGGTGTGAGCGAAATTTCGGGCACCAGCACCAGCGCCTGCTTTCCCTGCAGAACGGTGCGGTCGATCAGGTTCATATACACCTGCGTTTTACCGCTTCCCGTCACGCCGTGAAGCAACGCTGCTTTCGGTTGCGGGTCATCCAGCAACGCCGCGAGCCCGTCAAATACATCCTGCTGTGTGTCGCTCAGCGGCACCGAGGCAATCGGCGGCAACTCCTCATCGACAGCGCCTGTCGGCGAACGCAGACGTTCGCTGTCATAAATCTCCACCAGTCCTTTGCGATGTACCGCCGTCAGTACGGCGGTGGTCACACCTGCAAAATAGCAGATTTCCTTGACCGATGCCGCACCGCTTTCCTCCAGCAGAGTGAGCAGTTTGCGTTGTTTATCGGTGCATTTGTGGAGCACCATAGCACTCTTCAGTTCATCGCCGCGCAACGTCGGGCGCACCATGCGCACCGTGGCATCCGCCATGAGGCGTTTGGCGATATCCTCCCGACGGATCATACCTTTTTGAACAAGTGTCTGCAACACAGCCTTCGGATCGTCCGCTTGGATCCGCGTTGTCAGACTCTCCTCAAACACCCCGTCGGGGGCGCGGTCGAGAAGCGACAACACATGGCGTCCCGTCTCGGACAGCGTCGCCTCCGCTTCGGGATCCCGCGGAGTCACCGCTTCGTAGACCGGCTTGATTTTCATGTACAGGCCCGGCGGCAACATCGCATACGCCGCGGCAAACAACGAACAAAAGGTGCGTTCCTTGACAAATTGTGCCAATTTCAACAGCTCATCGCTGAAGATCGGTTTTTCGTCAAGTATGGCAAAAACCGGTTTTAGTTTCCTAAAATCGGTTTTCTTGTCACACTCTATCACGATTCCCTGGCAACGGCGATTGCCGCCGCCGAACGGTACCATGACGCGACATCCGCGGGAAACGGCACCAAGATCCTCGGGTAAATAATAGCTATACAGTTTGTCAAAATGATAAGCCGCTTTTTCCACGGCCACCAGAACAATGCGTGCTTCGAACACTGTGCTTTTACCCCTCAAGCTCCGCTTCTTCGTCTTCCTCGACGCGGGCATATGCTTTATATTCGCCGCTCTTGAAATCCTCGATCGCGAGGCTCACGGGCTTTTCGATGATGATCTCGCCTTGCTCAATCGCCGCATCCGCGATATCTCTGGCGCGCTTGGCAACGGCAACCACCATGGCATAGCGGCTGTTTTCGCCCTTCAGTTGTTCAATATCACTCGGTTTCAGCATGTTCAAGTACCCCCTTGATATATTGTTCATCCATACGAGCAAAACGCATCTGCTCGGCTTCGATGATGGTGTTGATACGTTCGACCGCCTGATCGACGTCGTCGTTGATGACCACGTAGTTATAGCGGAAGGCACGTTTGAGTTCTCGTTTTGCCACGTCCATGCGGGCGTTGATGGTATCCTCGGTTTCGGTACCGCGACCCGTCAGACGACGACGAAGCTCCTCCATCGAAGGAATCGTAATGAAGATCGACACCAGATCCGAACGGAAATCCATCACTTTTTCCGCGCCTTGCACCTCGATCTCCAGCAACACATTCTTGCCTTCGGACAACCATTCACGAACATTACTTTCGGGCGTACCGTAATAGTTGCCGTTGTATTCAGCGGATTCCAAAAAGCCGCCGAGCGACTGGATCTTCTCAAAATCCTCGCGTTCGGTGAAATAATAATGGACGCCGTCCACTTCCCCTTCGCGCGGTTGACGGGTGGTCATCGAGATGGACAACACCGTGTCATCCCGCTTTTCAAGAAGCTTGCTGACGATGGTGCCCTTGCCGGAACCGGACGGTCCCGACAGCACGATCAGCATTCCTTTTTTTGCCATTTATTCTTCCTCCCGATTCGTTTCGCCTTTGACGCGTCCCGCAACGGTTTCGGGCTGATTGGCGGACAGAATCACATGATCGCTGTCCATGATCAGCACCGCTCTGGTGCGACGGCCGTAGGTCGCATCGATCAGACGACCGGCATCCTTCGCATCCTGAATGATGCGTTTGATCGGAGCGGAATCGGGACTGACGATCGCCAGCACACGATTGGCGGCGACCATGTTTCCGAAACCGATGTTTAAAAGGGTCATCAGGCGCTCTCCTCTGCAAAATCGTTATTCGATGTTCTGGATCTGTTCGCGGATCTTTTCGATCTCCGCTTTCATATCCACTACCAGGCGCGCAATGGTGACATCCGACGCCTTGGAACCAATGGTGTTGGTTTCGCGATTGATTTCCTGCACCAGGAAATCCAGCTTTCTGCCGATGGCTTCGTCGCCCGCCAGCATCTGCTCAAGCTGATCCATGTGACTGCGCAGGCGGACGGTTTCTTCCGCAACGGCGATTTTGTCGGCAAAGATTGCCGCCTCGGTGAGCAGGCGTTGCTCATCCACCGCCGCATTATCCAGCAGCTCACGCATGCGCTGTTCCACCTTCGCCATATGCTCGCGGACGGTCTCGGGGGAACGCTCCTCCACCTTTTCCACTGCCGCCAGAATGGTCGCACGACGGGACAGCACATCGTCGCGCATCCGTGCGCCTTCCGCTTCCCGCATGGCGATAAATTTCGCCACCGCTTCGTCAAGCACTGTTTTCACAGCATTCCAGATGGCTTCTTCGTCCTCAGCACTCTTGTGCACCGTCAGTACGTCGGGATTGCGAGACAGCAGGGATACCGAAATATCTTCGCGGATCGCATAGGTCTGCGCCAGTTCGCGATACGCTTCCAGATACGCTTTCGCCAGCGTATGATTAACCGTGACCGTACTGCCGGGAGCATCCACGGTCTCAATATACAGATAGACATCCACCTTGCCGCGCGAGACGGTGCGGTTGATGTGATTCTTGATTTTATCGTCCAAAAAGCCGTATGCACGCGGCAAACGGGACGAATATTCAAAATATCGATGGTTGACAGACTTGATTTCAAACGTGATGTCCATCCCATCGATGGTTTGTTGAGCGCGGCCGTAACCGGTCATGCTTCGGATCATACCATCGCCTCCGAATTTGAGTCTATACAAATGAACAGAAAAGCCCCCCGATGAGGGGCTTTTCTGTTGTAAAATCCTTACACAGGATGGACTTGTTTTTCAGCGTCGAAATGGGCACCGTCCACGCCGTATTTCTGATTGCGGCGTTGCTCGAAGAACTTGACAGCCACCTGACCGAATTGCGCATAGGTGAGCACGTCTTCTTCCTGCTCGTACCATTGCGCCATCTCCAGACGCATCTTCTCAAGCTCGGGCTGGAGAAGGTCCGCCGGACGGCAAGTAATGGGTTCTTCGTCGCCGATGATCTGCTTGACAAACGCGGGATCGATCGCGACAGGCGTACGACCGTAGTCGCCGCGGACCAGACCACGGAATTCCTTGGTGGTCATCTTGTAGCGCTCGCCGTTGATCACATTGAACACCGCCTGAGTGCCGACGATTTGGGACGAAGGCGTCACGAGCGGAGGATAACCCGCATCCGCACGCACACGCGGCACTTCCTCAAGCACCGCTTCAAGCTGGTCTTCCTTGCCCGCTTGCTTGAGCTGGCTGACCAGGTTCGAAAGCATGCCGCCGGGAACCTGATAAATCAGGGCGTTCGCGTCCACTTCCAGCACCTTCTGATTGAGCAGACCGCTCTCGAGGTACTTGCGGCGCAGACCCGCAAAATGCTTGGACACTTCGGTCAGTTTCACGAGATCCAGACCCGTGTCGTATTCAGTACCCTGCAGAGCCGCCACCATGGATTCGGTTGCGGGATGCGAGGTGCCGAGCGCCAGCGGCGACAGCGCAGTATCCACCACGTCAGCGCCCGCTTCGATCGCCTTCATCAGCACCATGTCCGCGATACCCGCGGTGAAGTGCGAGTGCACCTGCACGGGAATCTTGATGGTTTCCTTGAGGGCTTTTACAAGCTCATACGTCTTATAAGGAACGAGCAGACCTGCCATATCCTTCAGGCAGATGGAGTCCGCACCCGCTTCTTCCAGCTTCTTGCAGTAGTCCACATAATACTCCGTGGTGAACACGGGACCGGTGGTGTAGGAAACGGCTACCTGCACATGGGCACCCTTTTCCTTCTTCGCGGCGTTGATGGAAGTCTGCAGGTTACGCAGATCGTTGAGCGCATCAAAAATACGGATCACATCAATACCGTTCGCTACGGATTTCTGCACAAAATACTCCACAACGTCGTCCGCATAGTGACGATAGCCGAGCATATTCTGTCCACGGAACAGCATCTGCAGAGGCGTGTTGGGCATATGCTTTTCCAGCAAACGCAGACGCTCCCACGGATCCTCATTCAAAAAGCGCAGGCACGAGTCAAACGTCGCGCCGCCCCAGCATTCCAACGAATGGAAGCCGACTTTGTCCAGCATCTCCAGCGCGGGAATCATTTCCTCCGTGGTCATACGGGTGGCCACCAGCGATTGGTGAGCGTCGCGCAGGATGGTTTCGGTAATTCCTACCTTTGCCATGGTTTATCCGTCCTTTCCGTCAAGGTGTTAATTCGCGTTGTTCCGATTATTGGATGGAAACCAGCGGCGTGCCGGAATCCACGCTGTCGCCTTTGCGGACATGGACAGCGGTCACAGTGCCGTCATTGGGAGCCTTGATCTCATTTTCCATCTTCATGGCTTCCAGAACCACCAGGACGTCGCCCGCCTTCACGGTAGCGCCCGCGTTCACGCAGACATTCAGAATGGTGCCGGGCATCGGGCAATCCACAGAGGTGCCTTCCGCCGCCGCAGGAGCCGGAGCTGCCGCCGGAGCGGGAGCCGCCGCCGGAGCCGCCGCCACAGGAGCCGCGCCCGCCGCAAGTTCTTCGACCTGGACATCATAGGCAGTGCCGTTGACAGTAATATTGAAGTGTTTCATAATTCATTTCCTCCTTAAATACGGTTCACAGCTTACAGCTGAATGTTCGCGTGTTTCTTCGGCAGTTTCGTGACGCGCTTGCCGGAAAGCATATCCAGCAGACCCGCCAGACGAGCCTTCGTTTCGGCAACGGTCACCACATCGGTCACATAACCGCCCGCGGCCGCCGCAGAAATGTCATACTTGGTGTCTTCGTACTCTTTGTTGAGCTTCGCGCGATCCGCTTTGGGATCGGTCATCGCCGCAAGGCGATCTTCCCACTCAAGGCAAACCGCCGTTTCGGGAGCAAGTGCACCGACCTTCGCCGTCGGCCACGCGAGAACCGCATCCGCACCGGCACGCTTACCGGCAAGCGCAATATACACGGGGCCGTAAGCACGGCCGCCGATCACGGTGATCTTCGCGGTGGTCGCTTCCGCATACGCCTGCGAGATCTTGGTCGCACTCTTCAGGCAGCAGAAACCGGCCGCATCCACAAAGGTGATCACGGGCAACGAGAAGCTGTCGCACAGACGCACAAAGCG
>JAZQHP010000075.1:0-13370 GCA_045540655.1 Acutalibacteraceae bacterium | reverse complement strand
CATCTGCGCACCCTCACCCCCACCGAGCACAGCATTTATGAACTTTATGTATCCGGCATGGGTACCCGCGAGGTGCTGAGTGAGCTGGGAATAAAGGAAAATACGCTGAAATACCACAACCGCAACATCTACAGCAAGCTCGGCGTATCCTCCCGCAAGCTGATGCTCACCCTCGCGGCGGCATCCCACCACCCGTCATAAACGAATACAGGCGATCACGGGCTTCCGTGATCGCCTTTGTTTACGATATTTTCAGTTGCAAGCGGAATTTGTCGGAAATCATCGCAATGAATTCGCTGTTGGTGGGTTTACCGCGCCCGTTATGAATTGTATAGCCGAAATAGGCGTTGAGCACGTCGACGTCCCCGCGATCCCATGCCACCTCAATGGCATGACGGATGGCACGCTCCACGCGCGACGAGGTGGTCATGTGCTTCTTCGCCACAGCGGGATACAGCCGTTTGGTCACGGCGTTGATGATGCTTTCGTCCTCAATCGCCATCAGAATCGCATCGCGGAGGTATTGATATCCTTTGATGTGCGCCGGCACACCGATCTGATGAATGATATCGGTGACGCGGATCTCCAGTGTGCCGCCGCCCGCCTGTCTGGGATCGATGCGCGGCAGATCCGCCGTGCGCTTACGGCACAGGCTGAGGATGCGTTCGGTCATATCGTTCGCGTCAAACGGTTTCAGGAAATAATATTCCGCGCCTGCACGCATGGTTTCGTATTCCAGATCGGCGTTGTCAAACCCCGACATCACCATGAAGTGCGGGCAACCGTTTTTGCATCGGTTTGCCGCCTCCTGCATCACGCCGATGGCATCCAGCCGCGGCAAAAACACGTCCATGATCACGACATCCGGCGTATCCCGCAAAATCGTATCGAGCAGCTGTCGTCCGTCCTTCGGGAGAAGCTGTACATCCATACCTTTCGCGCGCATGGTCTGCGCACAGAGCTTGCCGAGCTGTTCGCTGTTGTCCGCCATCAGGACCTTGATTTGTTTATCCATTGTCTTTCCTTACCTCCGCTGAATCGTAATAATATTCGGTTGACCTACAACCAGATATTACCATTTATTGGTAATTTTTGCAATACTTTGGTAATAGTTTTCTGTCTCGACACCCTGTTTTTTTCATCGGAACACCGACGAATTTTGTCACATTTTTCAGTTTTTGACGAACGCTCATGGAAATTGTAAAAAGCACGACGGTTCATGTTACCCGAACATCGTCTCCTTTTGCGAAAACCCACCGCATAGCGCCGTGTTTTTTCGACTTGTCTCGGATTTTTTTGAAAAAAGAATTGTCTTTTGCCGTAAAATGTGATAGAGTATCTGTGTTGGTTTTTATCCATTCTATTGTAAAGGGGTCTTTCTTGTATGAAAAAGCTGTATGAAGGCAAAACCAAAGACGTATATGAGCTGGACAACGGCAACGTGATGCTCAAGTTCAAGGACGATTGCACCGGTAAAGACGGCGTGTTCGATCCGGGCGAAAATGCTGTCGGTCTCACCATCGACGGCATCGGCAAGGCGAACCTGCAAACCTCCATTCATTATTTTGAACTCCTCAAAGCGGCGGGTATCAAAACCCACTATGTGAGCGCGGACATCGACAACGCGACGATGGAAGTGCTGCCCGCGACCGTGTTCGGTCACGGTCTGGAAGTCATCTGCCGCCTTGTGGCGACCGGTAGCTTCATCCGCCGCTACGGCGAGTACATCGCGGACGGCACCGTGCTCGAAGGCGGCTATGTGGAATGCACCTTCAAGAACGATGAAAAGGGCGATCCGCTCGTGACCGGCGAAGGCCTTGCGGCGCTGGGTGTGATGTCCCCCGCCATGTTTGAAAGCATGAAGGAGCAGACCCTCGCCATCACCAAGATCGTCGCCGATGACCTGAAGTCCATTGGTCTGGATCTGTGGGATATCAAGTTTGAGTTCGGCTACAACAACGGCGAAGTCATCCTCATCGACGAAATCGCTTCGGGCAACATGCGCGTCTACAAGGACGGCGTCATCGTCGATCCCGTGGAGCTCACCCGCCTGATCAACAACCGCTGATCGGTTTTATGCACACAAGCAAACCCGCGTCGCTTTGAAGCGACGCGGGTTTTTCTGCGTTTTATATTCCGTTATGATTTATCCGCCTTACGATTGATCCGCCAAAAGAGGGCCGCCGTTAAAAGTGCGGACGCGAGAATCACCAGCACATCCATCGGCGCCAGCACCACCATAGGCAAACCGTCAAACAAGACGCCTTCGCCCATCTCATACACATGGCCGTTTAGCAGAATCATCTCCCCGATGTACATCAGCAGCGTTGTCACACCGGCAACGACCGCCGGAACGGCCACCGACACTGCCGCTCGTTTGCCGAGCAGAAATGACCCGACAAATACGCCGAACGTCACCCCCAGCAGCACAAAGAACACAATCATCAACACCGCCGACAACGGCGACACCTTGAGCGTCCCATCCCGCCAAAAGGCGGTAAAGCACGCCAAAATACACAGTCCGAGGAAAAGTCCGCCGCAAACCGATTGCAACACAAGTGAGCCGAGGCGACGGCGATTCTCGCTGTACACCATGCCTCCGAAGCCGTACAAACTATTCAAAACAGCCAGAATCAGCACCACGGCAATCATATAGAAATGCAGTTTAAACGCCGGATGATAGTCCCCCATCAGGATGTCTGCCGCCATTTGGGTTTTGTAAATCGTTTCCACCGGCACATAACACATGAACATCTGCCAATCCTCAAGCGTCGCGACCGTTTCCTCTCCTGTGATGATCACCAGTCGCTCGAGCAGTAATTCGGCCGCAAAAAACACAGCCACCGCCACCACGCCCGCACCGATGAGCGCTTTGCTTTGCCATCGTTTCAACAACAGCGGCATCAACAGCATCGCTACGATGACCGCGATACAAATCGGCGTATACGGGATGATATACTTCGGATAGTTTTCTTTCAGCACCATACCGTCAGCCACCCAATCGACAGCCACCCGCACACCCATCCACAGCGGATACGCTGAAGCAATCAACACACCGACCAAGGACCACAACCAATACCGTTTCAATGATCTTATCTTCATACCGATTCCCCTTTCATCCCGCATTGGTCAGCAGCGCATACGCCATGCTCACAAGCAGCAACGCGTACAAAGCCCCCGACACCCACGTGATATGTTTAAAAGACAACAAGTGTTCGATCCGCACGCGAAGGTTCGCGCCTCCGAACGCGGAGGTAACGCGCACGGAGGACTGCTTGCTGTTCAACAACGCACGGGCGTAGTCCTTGCGGCGATCGACATCCAATGTCGCCGCCACGCACTCATCGCAGGACAGCTCCAAATCCGTGTAGAAGCATGATAAAAACGCCCACGCCAGCGGATTGAACCAATGCACCGCCACCGTCAACAGCGCAAGCAACCGCCACAGATTGTCCGCTCGCCGTATATGTACCCGTTCGTGGCGTAAAATCCACGCGAGATCGCTTGACGCATACGCTGTCGGCAACAGAATTTTCGGTTGTATAATACCGTACACCGACGGCGTGACCACCGCATCCGAGCGATAAATATTTCGCCGCACATGCTCCGCATTTTTGGTGCCGCAAAGCGCAAGAGTGTACATCACAAGAATCGCCGCGATCAACATGATCGCCACCGTGATCCAAATCACCGACGCCACCCGAAACACACTTGCCAGCGCCGCCGTCTTATACACCATCGGGAAATAGGACTCGGCTGCCATCAAGCAATTGGTCACGGACACCGCCATCTCGTCTGTCGGCTGATAGATAACCACGGTGTTTGTCGTCAGCTTGGATACCAAGGCAAGCAAGCTATACGGGCTGTTCACTCCAAAGGGAATCGCCATGCGCAAAAGCGGAATGCCCCAAAGAATCACCGTTACCCGCCGCGGAATCGGTTTGATCGCTCGGATGAGCCACACCACCCCGCCGACCATCGACGCAACCACGCTCATGTTGAACACCCAATAAAACACGTTCGTCAGCATGCCGCTCACCTACGTTCCATCCACACGCGCAATGCGTCGATTTCCTCATCGGACAGCGGCTCCTCCTCGAGCAGCGCCGAAAACAACGCGCGGCGCGACCCGTCAAACACCCGTTTTACCAGTGAGGCGGCCTCCGCCTTTTGCATGCGCCTTTGCGACACCAGCGGCGTGCAAATAAAGCCGGGATCCTCTCGCCGAAGAAATCCCTTTGCCTCCAGCTTTTTGATAATCGTGTAGGTGGTGTTTTTATTCCATCCGATGGACTCGGCGGCCACCAGTGCGATGTCTTTGGCAGACATCGGACCGTGTTCCCACAGAATTTTCATCACCTTCGCTTCGCTGTCAAACAGCTTCTCGTTCATATAATCGCCCTCTTTCAGACTACTTCTATAGTCTAGACTATCACAATAGTCCACATTTGTCAAGAGGCGCAAAAAAACAGTATCATTGTTAAATGATACTGTTTTTTAAAAGGTATTTTCACATGATCCAACCATTTTGAATCAGCTCGGTAATAAATACCGCGGCGCAGGACATCAGCGCCACGGGCAACAACTGCCACCCGAGGAACGAGAACAGCAGCGCCACCGCCATACCGACCAATGCCGACAGCGTGTTGGCCGTCGAATCCAGAATGGCGGGAAAGGTCATCGCGGCGAGCACCGCGACAGGCATATATTCGAGGAACGATTGCACAAACCGACTGCGGATCGGGCGACGAAAGATCGCAAACGGCAACGCTCTGGGGATGTAGGTAACCACCGCCATCACCAGCACGCCGAGCAGGCAATACACGGTCATACTCACGCGGCGTTCACCTCCTCATCCGATAAGGGAAACAGCCACGCGCCAACCGCCGCGGCGAGCACCGCCGCCAGAATCAGCGCCCAGCCCGACGACAGATACGTGCGGATAAACGGCACATAGTAAAACACCGCCGACAAGCCCATGGCGATCAGTCCCACCAGCAGAACGGGTTTCGATTTTTTCATCTCAGGGATGATAATCGCGATAAACATCGCATAAAGCGCAATACCCAGTGCCGACGACAGCGACTGCGGCAATACGGCGCCCGCGAGTGCTCCGACGACTGTGCCTCCGACCCAGCCGAGATAGGGTCCCGCCGCCAGTCCCGCAAAAAAACAGCCGCCGAACGCCGATTTGTGCATCGCGAGAAAATAGATCTCGTCGGTCACACCGTTGGCGAGGATCAGCTTTTTGATAAGCGGCATGTTTTGCATCCGTCGTGTCAGCGACAGCGACATGAGCATATACCTCAGATTGATCACAAAGACCGCCGAGCCGATTTCATACAGCGGCGCGCCCGCAATCAGCAGATTCGCACCGCACGCTTGTCCCGCCGACGTGAAATTGGTCATGGAGATCAGCACGACGATCCACCACGGCAAACCGTCGCCGACCGCGCCCACCGCAAACGCAAACGCCACCGGCGCATAGCCGAGCATGATCGGCGCGCCGTAGCGAAAGCCCGCCGCAAACTGCGCACGTCTTGTTTCATTCATACAGGTCACACTTCCAACAGACAATGGTAAAGGGCTGTCACCGCGTACAGCAACAGCCCTTTTTGAACAGGTTGTAAAAATCAGATCTTGCGCACGCGGATGACGCCTTCGACCGCCGCGATATTCGCCAGCACCTCGTCGGACACATCGCCCGCCACATCCATCATCGTGTAGGCATATTCCTTCTTGGAGGCGTTGTTCATGCCTTCGATGTTCAGACCCTGCTCCGATACCGCCGCCGACACCGTGGTCAGCACGTTCGGGATGTTCTTATGCAGGACGCACACGCGGGTATCCGCCGTGCGGGGAGCAGAGAGCGACGGATAGTTGACGGAGTTGACAATGTTGCCGTTTTCGAGATAATTCTTGATCTCGTCCGCCGCCATCACCGCGCAGTTGTCTTCGCTTTCGGGAGTGGAAGCGCCCAGGTGAGGAATCGCCACCACATTCTCCACGCCGAGCATTTCCTCGGTGGGGAAGTCCACCACATAGGACGCGACCTTGCCGCTTTCGAGCGCCGCGATCATGTCCGCGCTGTTCACGAGCGCATCACGCGAGAAGTTCAGCACACGCACACCGTCCTTCATCTGCGCAAACGCCGCCGCGTTGACCGAGCCCTTGGTGTCGGGGGTCAGCGGCACATGGATGGTGATGTAATCACTGTTGGCGTACACCTCTTCGAGGCTCGCTGCATGGATAATGGAGCGGGACAGACCCCACGCCGCATCCACGGAAATGTACGGATCGTAGCCGTAAACGGTCATGCCCAGCGACTTGGCGGCATTCGCCACCAGACGGCCGATCGCACCCAGACCGATCACGCCCAGGGTCTTGCCCTGGATTTCGGGACCCGCGAACGCCGACTTGCCTTTTTCGACCAGCTTGCCGACCGCGTCGCCCTCACCCTTAAGGGTCTTCGCCCACTCAATCGCGGGGACAACCTTACGGGACGCGAGGAACAGACCCGCAATCACGAGTTCCTTGACCGCGTTCGCGTTCGCACCGGGGGTGTTGAACACCACGATGCCTTCCTCCGCGCATTTGTCGCAGGGGATGTTGTTCGTGCCGGCACCCGCGCGGGCAATTGCCAGCAGCGATTCGGGCATCTCCATGTCGTGCATGGAAGCCGAGCGCACGAGCACGCCCACGGGATTCTCCACCGCGTCACCCACGGTGTAGTTCGCGCCGAGGCGATCCGTGCCGCACGCGGCAATCTTATTTAAAGTAAGGATATTCATAGCATTTTCCTCCTGTTACGGACATTAGCCGTTGTTGGCTTCAAATTCCTTCATGAACGCCACGAGCTTCTCGACGCCTTCGATGGGCATCGCGTTGTAGATGGAGGCGCGCATGCCGCCGACCGAGCGGTGACCCTTCAGGTTGACAAAGCCCGCCGCCGTCGCTTCCTTGACGAACTTCGCGTCAAGGTCGTCGTTGCCCGTGATGAACGGCACATTCATCAGCGAACGGTCCTCGGGAACCACGGTGCCCTTGAACATGGTGGACGCATCGAGGTAGTTGTACAGGAGCGCCGCCTTCTTCTGGTTGCGCTCGAGCATCTTGTCCAGACCGCCGATTTCGTTCTTCACCCACTCAAGCACGAGCTTCGCCATGTAAATGGTGTAGCAGGGCGGGGTGTTGAACATCGAGCCGTTGTCGGCATGGGTCTGATAGTTGAACATGGTCGGAGTGATATCCATCGCCTTGCCGATAAGGTCTTCACGCACGATGACAATGGTCAGACCCGCCGGCGCCATGTTCTTCTGCGCACCCGCATACAGCAGGCCGAACTTCGACACGTCGAGCGGCTCGGACAGGATGCAGGAGCTGATGTCCGCAACCAGCGGCACATCGCCGGTCTCGGGCAGTTCGTGATACACCGTACCGTAGATGGTGTTGTTCATGCAGATGTGGAAATAGTCGGCATCCTTCGTGAAGGTGTCGGGATCCAGCTTCGGGATGTAGGAGAAGGTCTTGTCCTTGGAGCTGGCAACGATGTTCGCCTGACCGTAACGCGCCGCTTCCTTCTGCGCCTTCGTGGCCCACTGACCCGTCAGGACATAGTCCGCCTTGCCGCTGCCGGTCATGAGGTTCATGGGAACCATCGTGAACTGCGACGACGCGCCGCCCTGCAGGAACAGGACCTTGTAGTTGTCGGGGATGTTCATGACTTCGCGAAGGAGCGCTTCACAGCCGTCGATGATGCCCTGGTACACCTTCGAACGGTGGGACATCTCCATGACAGACTGACCGCTGCCTTCATAATCCATCATTTCCGCGGCCGCTTTCGCGAGCACGCTTTCGGGCAGCACCGAAGGGCCTGCCGAAAAGTTAAACACTCTTGCCATAATTGTTTCCTCCCATACTTTAACCGACTAATCGGTAAAAAAATACTTGCACCTATTTTACTCTCCTGAAAACCGTTTGTCAATCATCAAACGACACTTTTCGGGATATTTTTGAGAAAAATTTAACAATCATTTTCATTTAAGACGGTTTTTTGCCGCTTTCACGGCGTTTGAGCGGCTGATCCTTGCCGTCGGGCGTGCGGATGACCAGCGAATCCAGCTGGGATCGGAGCGATGCGCGGTACGCCGCGATGTATTCCGCGCGCAGTCTCGCCTGCTCCTCCTGTTCAGCGGGTGTGAGTCCCTCCGCCTTGGCTTTGCGCGCCAGCTCGTTGATGCGGTCGAATTGTTCCTGTTTCAAGTCGATCCCTCTTTTACCAATAATCCGTCTGTCGCGTTTTATTGTATGCGCGACACATTGGTTTCAGTATAGCATATTTCAAAGGGCTCGCAACGAAAAATTTGGTTTTCTGTGAATTGCCTATATTTTTCACCATTCCATCACCAAAACCAGTCAATTCACCCAAAGCGGTTGTTGAAAAATCGGCGTTTCGCCTATTTCTTAATAATATATTTTATTGTATAATACATTTGATTACGGCAAGAGCAACCTTTCGGGGGACTACTGCGCTCTGCCGACAAGGAGGACATTATGAAAAAGATGCTCGCGATGATCCTGGCGCTGGTCATGATCATCACCGTTGTCCCTGCGAGCGTGTTGGCGTTTGACCAATATGTCGTATACGCGGGACAAACGGGTTGTCAACTCACCGATTTCACTTTCACGCAAACCAATAACCCGTGGTTGCTGTGGGACGTGACCTTCAGCAAATACTGCGACGACCGCGTATGGGAAACCACCGACGATCACCCCAATCTGGTCGGCCGCACTGTCATCCCCTCCTTCACCTTTGAAGGTGCGGCGGTGACCTTCAACGGCACGGCGATCGAATCGGACGTGACCGAAATCGTGCTCCAAGCGGAAAACGAACTGGTGGTCACCACCGATACCGCCCGCGCGGAATATCAGATTTCCATCACCGAAGAGACCAACGGTCTGCCCGTGGTGCTCATTGACACCGACAACGCGGCGATTCCCGACAAGGTGAATTATGTCACGTCGACCATTTCGGTGCTCGGTGCCGACATTCACGGCGGCGACGACATCTATGCCGCCCCCGCCGGCATCAAGCTGCGCGGCAACTCGACGATGGGCTACGACAAGAAGCCGTATCGCATCAAGTTCGACAAGAAGCAGGACGTGTTCGGTCTGGGCAAGGCGAAGAGCTGGGTGCTCCTGGCAAACTACCTCGATCCTTCGGCGATCCGTAATGAAATCGCTTACAAGTTTGCGACCCGCCTGAACGCCTACACCGCCGAAACCACCGGTTTCCAGGTGTATGTGCCGCGCGTGCGCCCCGTAGAGGTGTACCTCAACGGGGAATACAAGGGCTTATATGACATGGGCGACCACGTGCAGGTGGACTCCACCCGCATCGCCATCGACGAGAGCGGCGACGAGTTTGACGACAACGATGTCCAGCTCTACCCCGAAGGCGATGTCGGCTACTACCTCGAAGTGGAAGATCCCTCCCGCGTGATCGCGGAGTGGTACAGCGAAAGCGCTTACTATGTCACGATCGAAAACTCGGGCGGTACCGGCGTCGGTACGCTGTATACCGGCAATCAGACATCGAGCGGCTCGCTGGAAACGGCGGGCACCGGCACTCTCGACACCCTGTATGTGCAGGTGAAAACCCCCGAAATTCCTTCGGCAGAACAGGTCTCCTACATCGGCGAGTATCTGCAGACCGTCAACGATCTGATCCTCGCCAAGGACGACGCGGTGTTTGATTACATCGACATCGACAGCTTCGTCGACTGGTATCTCGCCAACGAGCTGTTCAAGAACACCGACTCGGGCTTCCTGTCCAGTGTCAAACTGCACAAGGACAAGGGCGGCAAGCTGCGCATGGGTCCTGTGTGGGACTTCGACATCGGCTCGGGCGCGGTGGCGTACAGCGAGATCGACAACCCGACCGGCTGGCGTACCCGTACGACCGAGCGTTGTGCCTGGTATGAAACGCTGTTCACGATGGATACCTTCGTGACTGCTGTTGAAACGCGCTGGGCGGACATCCGCGACAACGGCATCGTCGATCAGGTGTTCACCGATATCGATACGCTGTCGGCGCAGATGGGCGATTCCGCCGTTCAAAACTACGATATGTGGCATCAGAGTTATGTCAACGCCGTGAACAACACGGGTTGGCTCTCCACCACCGATCGTTGCCTCAACGGCACCTGGTCGGATCAGGTTCAGACCCTGAACACCTACATGCAGGCGCGTGTGCAATGGTTTGACGAGCAATTCGGCTACGGGGACAAAGCGGCGTATGTGAACATGCTGTCGTCCACGCTGTCCACCACCTCGAGAAGCAAAACCTTCAACATCAACAAATCCTTCAATGTGACGCAGATGCCCAACCTCTACCTGTCGGTCACCTCCCGTAACGCCTTCAACATCACGTTTAACTTTGATATCGGCTCGCCCTCGCTGTCAACCGACTGGCTGGGCACCAAGCCCGAACTTCCCTTCCAGGGCACGACCGGTGACAACATCCCCGCAGGCACCTACACCGACAAGGTGCTGAACATCGACAACTACATCCCGTGGTCCTCGGATCCCACGGCGACCGTCGTCACACTGAACAGCATCACCATCACCACCACCGGTTCCAACCGCAGTGTGCAGGTGACCGGGCTTTATGCATCGGACAGCGTGCAAGCGAACGTGGAAGCGGCGACTTCAACGACGCTCGGCGGCTCGGTCGCCGTCATCGGCAAGCCCGAATACGGCGTGACCTTCGCGGCGGAAACGATGGCTGTCACGCCGTACGGCGCATCGCTGTCCTATCAGTGGTATGCGGACGGCACCGCCATCAGCGGCGCCACCGCATCTACCTTTGAGCCGTCCTCCGACTATATCGGTCAGGCGATCCACGTGGTCGTGAAGCCGACGAGCAGCAGCTACAGCGGCTCGGTGGCATCCGAGGCGGTGACACTGCTCAAGGCACCCAACGACTACGCGACCTCGCAGGTACCGACACTGGTGTCCAAGACGGACACGACACTCGTGATCACCGAGCGCGAAGGCTATGACATTTCGATCGACGGTGTCAACTGGCAAAGCACCGGTACCTTCACCGACCTGACCCCCAACACGCTGTATCGCGTGTACTACCGTCACGGTGAGTTCCCGACCCAGCAAGCCGGTCTGCCCGGCGCAAACATTCTGCGCGTGATCACGGACGTGAATCCGAACGCTCCCGAGCAGCCCGAGCAACCCGAGCAACCCGAAGAGCCCACCTACATCGTCGGTGACGTGAGCGGCGACGGTGTCATCACCACCACCGATGCGCGCATGGCGATGCTCCACGCGCTCGAAGGCACCGAGCTGACGGGTGATGCGCTCGCGGCGGCGGACTTCAACGGCGACGGTGAAATCACCACTCTGGACGCACGTAACATCATGCTCTATGCGCTGATGAACTGATCGCACATAACTAACTAAAAAAATCGGCACTCCGTTTTGGAGTGCCGATTTTTGTTGTCCGCCTTATTCCGCCGCCAGCACGGTCTCGATCTCACCGATGATGATGCGGTGGTAGTCCGCGCCGTTATAGTGCGTTTCCAGATGCTCGTCAAGAAAACAGTCGGGCGCCATATCCTGACTGTACAGCTTGCGGCAGATGACCACCAGTTTCGCCTGCGCAAAATACGGCGCCGCTTCGTCAAAGCAAGGGGTCAATCCCGTTTCACGGCATTTGTCCGCGTCGCGCCCCGAATGGCGACCGCAGAAGGTCAGCGCCTCCCGCTCGCCGTCGCCGAAGAAGCACAGCGCATAGCGATCGTGTTGCTCCATAAATTGCAACGTATAACGCGACGGGCGCACATAAACCGTGCTGACGGGTTTGTTCCACAGCACGCCGAAGCCGCCCCAGCTGGCGGTCATCATGTTATGCGCGGTTTCGTCGCCCGCGCCCACCAGCATCCATTCCTTGCCGATGCGGGTAAACACATCCCCCGTGATCTCCTGCGGGGTGATCTTTTTGAATTGGCTCATAAAGCACAGCCTCCTGTATTCTTCAGATATACGGCAGTATAGCATATGCGCGCGCATTTGCCAATAGTCCGCGAATAAAAAAAGCATCGGAGGTTCCGATGCTTTTTTGCAGTTACACTTCCGCGATGACTTCCACTTCGACGAGCACGCCCTTGGGGAGCGCCGCCGCCGCCACGCAGGAACGCGCGGGCTTGCCGGTGAAATATTGTCCGTAGATCGCATTAAACGCGGCAAAATCGCTCATATTCTGTAAGAAGCAGGTCGTTTTGACAGCGCGGCTGTAATCCGAACCCGCCGCTTTGAGTACCTCGCCGAGATTTTTCATCACCTGCTCGGTCTGTGCCTCGATGGTGGTCGCTTCCACCTCGCCCGTGACGGGGTTGATCGCGATTTGTCCCGAGGTGTACACGAGCGATCCGCTGATGACCGCCTGGGAATAGGGACCGATCGCCGCGGGAGCGAGATCGGTGTGTACGGTTTTCGCCATAAACTATCTCTCCTTTGATCCGTTATTTCACAATTTTGTAGCCCGCCGCAATGAGCGCCTGTTTGATCTGCTCGACGTGCGCATAGTCGCGGGTTTCGAGCATCAGACGCAGATAACACGCGGTGATATCGGTATCAAGGTCGGCGCGGTCATGATACACCGCGACCACGTTGCCGCCCTCGCCCGCCACGATTTCCGACACCGCCTTGAGCTGACCGGGCTTGTCGGCGAGCTCCACCGTGATGTCTGCCGAGCGACCGGCTTTGAGCAGACCGCGCGAGATCACGCGCGACAGGATCGTCACGTCGATGTTGCCGCCCGACACCAGACACACCACCTTCTTGCCTTCGACGGGAATCTTGTTGAACAGCACCGCCGCCACGGATACCGCACCCGCGCCTTCCGCGATAAGCTTTTGCTGTTCGATGAGCGTCAGAATCGCCGTCGACACCTCGTCGTCGGTGACCGTGACCACGTCGTCCACATAATCGCGGCACAGCGTATAGGTCAGCTCGCCTGCTTTTTTGACGGCGATACCGTCGGCGATGGTCTTGGCGGTGTTAAGCGCATCGGGGGCGCCTTCCTGTACCGCATGCACCATGGCTGCCGCACCCGCCGCCTGCACACCGTAGACCTTGCAGGACGGACGAAGCGATTTGATCGCGTAGGCGACACCCGAAATGAGCCCGCCGCCGCCGACAGGCACGACGACCACGTCGACATCGTCAAGTTGTTCGAGCAGCTCCAGACCGATCGTGCCCTGACCCGCGATGACATCCTCATCGTCAAACGGATGAATAAACGTATAGCCGCGCTCCTCTTTGAGCGCCAGCGCGCGGGCGTACGCATCGTCGTA
>JAZQHP010000074.1:0-11127 GCA_045540655.1 Acutalibacteraceae bacterium | reverse complement strand
TGTCGGCGAACGGAGGCGGGCACCGCGGGATGCGCATTAACGACCAGTCCCGTGACGGTTTGCCGCTGATGACGGCGGGCGACGACCGTCTTTCTGAGATTCAGCCGAAAGCCGCGTCGGAACAGCGCTTCGCGGACAAATACCTTGACTTCCTGCGGGTCAAAGTCGCCCGAAAACGTCAGATCGTCGCAGTAGCGGGTGTAGACGATGCCGCGCGGCGCACAAAAGG
This sequence comes from Acutalibacteraceae bacterium, assembly GCA_045540655.1. Lineage (GTDB taxonomy): Bacteria > Bacillota > Clostridia > Oscillospirales > Acutalibacteraceae > RGIG1959. The sequence goes on along the minus strand of JAZQHP010000074.1, from coordinate 10,898 downwards.
CGGTAACCTCCTCGTCAAAATCCTTCATGACGAGATTGGAGACGGCGGGCGAGGTGGGCGCGCCTTGCGGAAGCGCATCCTCGAAATAGCACAAGCGGGACAGCAGGATGCGAAGCGGCTCGGAAAAGCGCTCCTCGGAAAACACGGCGCGTTTGACGGCGGTGTAGCGGATGGAGCCGAAGAAGTCCTGTATATCGAGCTTCAGGATCACGGCCTGCCCGCTGTGCGGCAGAGCGCCCGCGCGAAGCGAGATGCCGCGGCGATAGGCGGTGGCGTTAGGGGAGACGGGCAGACGCGACAGGATCACCTCGTGGATGCGGCGCTGCACATCCTTTAAGGGCGCTTTGGGTACGCACAGTGTGCGGGTCGTTCCGTCGGATTTCGGGATGGTGCGGCGGGTGTAAAACCGATGCAGATGGTTGCTCATAAAATACAACGAGGCGACGGAGCATCCGAGATCAGCCTGCAGACTGGCAAGCTCACGATACACGAACATATCCGTCGCCTCTCTTTTCGATAAAGTGCGAAACGATACTGTTTTTCTGTATACCGAACGGCAAGTTGTATGGTTGCAAATTTCATTTGCCTGAATACAACGCCGACGTTCGGGAGATGAGATGGGAATGAAGGGTGCCGCGCCGCGACTCGCGGGCGGGTCGGACATAAGCCGCACAACACTATCGTTTCGTAGCTTCATTATGAAGCAAGACGCGGTGTTTGTCAAGAGGATTATACCCTGGTGTAGAAGATCGACAGCACCTGCTCATAGAGTGCCGCCTCGTCCACCTCGTATTCCGCCAGTCCGTCTGCCTCGCTCTTGACCACGTTGCCCGGCACCTGATGGAACGTCAGCGAGCTGTCGTGCTGGACGAGCGTCGTTGCCAGATAGGTGATCTTCGAGGGGGACAGGGTGGAAATGCTGTCTTCCTTGACGATGTTGTAGAGGTTCAGCGGCACCTGCAGATCCTGCTTGGTGGCTTCGAGCGTCTGCTCAAAGAACGCATTGATATATTGCTTCTGGCGCTCCATGCGGTCGTTGTTGGAATCCAGCTTCGAGGTGTTGCGGTCGCGCACATAGCGGTCGGCTTCCTCGCCGTACAGCGTCACGATATCGCCCTCGTTGTTCCAGTAGCCGCCTGTGCGACGGAAGTCCTTAAGAAGCGGCAACGTCACGCCGCCGATGGCATCGTTGAGGACGGGAATGGTATCGAGGTTGATGCAGTAGTAGGTGTTGATCGGGATGCCGTACAGCAGGCGGGACGCCGAGCGCACCACATTGTCACAGCTGGTTTCGCGTCCGTCGCCGTAGGCATAGGACAGACAGATCTGGGTGCGTTCAACGCCGTAGAACGAGCCGTCGGCGGTGTAGAGATCCACGTCCACCATCGTGTCGCGGGAGATCGCCAGCGCATCCACTTCTCCCGTGGCGGTGTCCACCGACAACACAACGAGGGTGTCCGCCTGACCGCCCGTACCGACGGTGTTGTTGTCCAGTCCCATGTCGTTTTTATCCATGCCGATGCACAGAATGTTGGTGCGATTTTCGTTGAAAACGTAGGTGGCGCCTTTGTAGACGACGGTGCGACCGTCATCCGTGATGACGATTTCGGGATCTTCGATCGCTGAAAGCGGTGCGGAAATCGTCACATCGGGGGCGGTTTTCAATGCCGCGCGACCGCGCACCGTGAGCGCCGCGAAGGTGCCCGCCGCCACCACGAGAATGCCGAGCAGCGACAGTCCCGCAATCAACAGCACCCGCCTGAGGATGCCGGGCTTCTTTTTATGCCGATGGTGATGATGGTGATGATGATGTCCCGAATGAGAGTGGTGATGTCCCGCATGGGAATGGTGCGAATGCGATGACTTCTGCGGTGTCAGCACCAGTCCCGGCATAGAACCGTCGATGCGGTCGGGGACACGCTCGCGTCGATGAACGCCGCGTTTGGGCGTCAGTTGCAGGTCATCGGGGGACAGATCGTGATTTTCGGGGGATTCACGATCAGTTGGTGAGTTGGTCATCCGTTAACACTCCTTGCACGAGGTAGCGTGCGCTTTTATTGGTACCCACGCAGGTGCTCAGCGTCACGATGCGGTCGTCGGTGGTGACTTCCACGTCGCGGGTGTGCACGTTCATGGATTTCGGATCGGTGGCGTATGCCAGATACTCCGCCCACACCGCGTCGTCCTCGAAATCAAAGCAGTTGAGGATGTGACGGTTGTCGTATTCATAAGCGGCGAATACGGTGTAGGTGAGGATGTGACCGGGGGTGTAGATATAAAACTCCTCGGTCTTGTTGAAGAAGTCCGCGTCCTCGAAATAGTGCAGGGTGCGGAACATGGTGCCGTTGAGCATGTTATGTCCGTAGATAACGGTGTTGCGGTCGGCAAGCGCGGTGCCGTTCTGCTTTTCGCTGTACAGCGTACCCGCAAATTCGTACTGCCCGTAGATGTTGTGATCCAGATAGAAGTCGTCCTCTTTGTCGGGCGAGGAACACGCCACGGGATTGTCGATGTTGGTATCGGGGATGTACAGCCAGGCGTAGATATCGGGGTTGGTAGCCTGCAGGGTGGCGAAATCCACGGGGTTATCGGGGAGCACTTCCTGTCCCGTCGGGACGGTGATCGGCTCGTCGGGGGTGACGGGGGCAGTGGGCACGGTCGTCTCGGTGCGGGTGGCGGGCAGAGCCACGTTGCCGCTGGTCCAGTAGAACACGCCCGCACCGGCACCGACGCCGACGCCGAGGATGGCGAGGACCAGCAGGGTGATCCAAAGCGGCTTGCATTTCATGGGACGCACTCCTTTCATAAACGTGTGAAAAAAGCCCCGCGCTTCTTCTCTCGGAAAGAAAGGCGAGGCTTTTTGTCAGTCGTCAATCAGTCTGTTACGCGGTGAGCTTCTTGGTTGCCACGGCCGCCGTCGTCAGGCTTGCCACAACCACACCCGCAATCACGAGGAACATCGTGTCGCCGGTCTGGGGAGACGTGGGAGACTCGTTCTTGCCGCCGTCGGGAATGATGTCCGCTTCGGGGCTGATTTCCGCCGCCACCGACACCGCCATGGTCGCCATGAGCATGAGGGCGAGGACCAGAGCCAGAATCTTTTTCATAGGGAACTCCTCCTGTTTTTGTAAAATGCGTATCGTGTACGCGCAGGTATATCAATATGTAATACTATTATAAAGCGGCTTACGGGGTTTGTCAATCCCCAATTTTTGCCGCATTCGGATCTTCGTTGCAAAAGGCGGCGGGATCGGAGCGGATCAGCTCGATCAGCTTTTGGTTGACCGCATTGTCAGCGACGGCATCGCGCACGGCGGCAATCGATGCGTCGGCGGCAGTCTGCAGATAGTCGCGCAGGGCGACGGCGGCTTCGGGCATGGACAGCAGGTCAAACGCATCCGCGGCGAGCTCGGTGAAACCGAATTGTCCCGCGCGGCGAAGCACCGTCGGATCGTCCCCTTGCAGTTCCTTCTGAAGCAGCCACAGGCTGTACACCGCACAGCGTGCCTGTCCGAGTGTGGGGATGACGGCGTAAGCATCTTTCTTCGCGTCTTCGGCGGCGGCAAGCAGGTTGCCGATCACCGCATCGATCAGGTCGTCGTCGGCGAGCGCTTCAAGGGTGTCGGGGGTCAGGCGACGATAGGTCGCCATCAGCTTGGCAGAGCGACTGCCGTCGGCGGGAAAGAACACCTTGCCGATCAGCACGATCAGCACCAGACCGACAATCATCAACGCAATCCACAGCATATTAATCCTTCTCCTTCTGATCCATCAGTTGACGGTAGATCTCACTTTTTTTGATGCCCGTTTCGGCGGCGGCACGCTTGGCGGCGTCCGACGCGGACAATCCCTCCCGCACATAGCGCGCGGCAATCGCCAGCGCTTGTTCGGGGGTGGCGGGCAGCTCCTCTTTGGGGGCGGCACCGCCGACGATCAGCACGAACTCGCCGCGCGGCGCTTCCGTCTCGTAGCGCGAAGCGGCTTGCACGAGGGTGGTGGTGATCACTTCCTCGTGGAGTTTGGTCAGCTCGCGGCACAGCGCGATGGGACGGTCGCCGAGGACGTCGAGCAGATCACGCAGGGTGTACAGGAGCTTGTGCGGTGCTTCGTAAAAAATCATCGTGCGCGGCTCGTCCCGCAGGCTTTCGAGATGCTCGCGGCGGGAACGCTTGGAGACACTCAGGAATCCTTCAAAGGTGAAGCGTCCCGCGGGCATGCCCGAGAGGGCGAGCGCCGTGATCACCGCGCTCGGACCGGGCACACAGCCGACGGGGATGCCCCGTTCGCGGCACAGGCGCACCAGATCCTCGCCCGGATCGGAAATGGCGGGCATGCCCGCGTCCGATACGAGCACGCCGTGCTCACCCGCTTCCATGCGACGGCACAGCTGTTCGCCTTTTTCGTGTTTGTTGTGTTCAAAATAACTGATAAGCGGCTTTTTGATGCCGAAATGGTTGAGGAGACGCAGGGTCACGCGCGTGTCCTCGGCGGCGATGAAATCGCAGGTCTCCAGCGCCTCCACCGCACGCGGCGAGAAGTCCGACAGGTTGCCGATGGGCGTGCCCACCAGCGTTAAACGTCCGCTCACGGGCGGCACCTCCTTGTTATCCGTTTACGCGGCACACCAGGCACAGCCAGCCGCGGGCTTCGTGGCGCGCCTCGATGGTAAATCCGCAGGCGGTCAGCGCGTCGACGACCTCCGCTTCGCGGGTGTCGATGATGCCCGACACGATGTACACGCCGTCCGCTTTGACGAACGGTTTGACGGCGGGGGACAGCATGATGATCGCGTCGGCGACGATGTTCGCGAGCACGACATCAAATTGCCCGTCCACTTTGTCGACCAGATCACCCTGCACCACGGTGTAGGCGGGCGGCATCAAGCCGTTGCGTTCGCCGTTTTCAATCGCGGTTTTGACAGCAAGTGCGTCGATATCGACTGCCAGCGCCGATTTCGCGCCCAGCAGGATGCCTGCCATCGACAGGATGCCGCTGCCGCAACCGACATCCAGCAGAGCGGTGTCGGCGGTGATGAACGATTCCATCGCTTCGAGCACCAGACGGGTCGTTTCATGACCGCCCGTGCCGAACGCCATGCCGGGATCGATGTCAAGAACGGTGCGTCCTTCGGTGTCGTCCACCTCTTCCCACGTCGGGCGGATGAGCAGGCGTTGACCGACCTTGAGCGGCTTGAAATATTGTTTCCAGTTGTTCGCCCAGTCCTCCTCGGAGATCGCCGTCGTCACGACACGGCTTTCGATGCCGCAGGCGGTCAGGCGCTCCTGCAAGAAGGCGAGCGCTTCGGCGGGGTTGTCCTCGGGAGAGAGATACAGGTGAATGAGCGAGTGGGTGCGGTCTTTGGCGAGCAGATCCTCGTCGATGAGATCGATGTGCGCGATCTCCCGCGCCCCCTGCTCCAGATCGCTGTAATCTTCAATGTACAGTCCGTAGGGGATGAGCATATTGGCAATATCCGCGGCGCGGTCGGTGTCCGCCTGCGCGACGGTGATGCATACTTCGGTCCAGGGGTTACTCATATGTATTCTCCTTTAGTTCAGATACGCCGCCAGTTGTGAACGGTCGAGGCCGTCATAGCGATCCATGAAGGGAGTGAGCTTGGCAGCAATGAGGCGGCAACCGCCCTCCTGTTCGCTTTCGATGTTCATCGGCATCACGGGATCGTGCACCGACAGGCGCAACAGTGCCCAGCCGTGACCGTCCGTTTCACCGAACGAAATGCGCACGCCTTCGGCGCTGTCATCGGCGACTTTCCAGCCTTGTTCGATCGCAAACGCTTCGAGATCTTCGAGCACCTTTGTGCCGTAGGCGCGGAAATCCGCTTCCTTGATCTTGAAACGCAGTTCCTTGCCTTCGGCGGGCTCTTTGAGCGCGGCGATGAGGTCGTCGAGCGTCTTGCCCTCGCGGCGCAGGGTCGCCGCCTTGATGATGATGCGGGTGATGAGGTAGGCGCCGTCATCCAGGAAGTAGTTTTCCTTCAGCGCGGCATGCCCCGAGGTCTCGATGGCAAGCGGGGCGTATTCGCCCGCTTCGCACAGGCGGATCGCTTCGTTGATGACGTTTTTATAGCCGCGCTTGAAACGGCAGTGCTTGCCGCCGAGTTCTTGCTCAATGAACACCTTCAGACCGTCGGAGGTGACCGAGTCGGTCACAACCGTACTGCCGGCGGGCGCATTTTCCAGCGCAATGCAGGCGGCGAGCGCGACCAGGCGGTTGCGGTTGATCTCGCGACCGTGCGCATCCACACAGCCCGCACGGTCCACGTCGGTGTCGAAGATCACACCGAGGTCGGCGCCTGCCGCGACCGTTGCCGCGCACACGGATGCCATGGCGGTGGCGTCTTCGGGGTTGGGAATATGGTTGGGGAAGCGACCGTCAGGATCCAGAAACTGACTGCCGTCAATGCACGCGCCCAGCGGAGCGAGCACCTCGGTGGCATAGAAGCCGCCCGCGCCGTTGCCGGCGTCGACGACAATGCGGAAGCCTTGCAGGGGATGGGCATAGTCCTCCGCGTTCACGCCTTCGCAGATCATGTCGCGCAGGCGTTTGGCATACAGCGGCATATAGTCGGTGGGGATCACCTCGCCGCCGTCGGCGACGGGGAAGTCGCCTGCTTCGCACAGCGCCAGAATCTCACCGATGTCGGCGCTTTCCAGACCGCCCGTGGGACGGAAGAATTTCAGACCGTTGCGATGGAAGGGGTGATGACTGGCGGTCAGCTGAATCGCACCGTCGCACGGCAGATCGAGCGTGCTCATGAACATCGCGGGGGTGGAGGACAGTCCGCACGACAGCACCGTCACGCCGCAGGAGGTCAGACCTTCGCTCACGGCGGTGGTCAGACGGGGACCCGACAGGCGGCTGTCACGACCGATGGAAACGCGAAGAGCGGTGGTGGGTTTGCCTGTGGCATTTGCCAGCCACACCGCGAATGCCCGCGCCATGGTGGTTACGACTTCATCGGTCATGTCGAGCGGTTCGCCCGCCACGCCGTCGATGGCGACGCCGCGGATGTCGGTGCCGCTTTTAAAGTGCTTGAAATCCATAGGTGATCGTCTCCTTTTATGCAAGTTGTGATAACCGTTGACATACCGCGAGCGCCTGCACGGTCTCGCGGACATCGTGTGTACGAAGAAGGGTTGCACCTCCGACGGCGGCGCGCAGATGCAGTGCCAGCGAGCCGCCGAGCCGTTCGGCAGGGACGCTCGCATCGTCGGCGGCAAACGCCACCACCCGTTTGCGGGATGCGCCGCAAAGAAGCGGACGTGCACAAGCGGCGGTTGCCAGTGCGGCGGTGTGGGCGATGAGCGCCAGATCGACCGCCTGATCGGCGTGGAAGCCGATGCCCATGTCGAGGCACAGGTGTTCCGCGGGCAGACCGCTTGCGGCGGCGGCGCGCAGAGCGTCGCCGAAATATGCCGTCACATCCGTGACGGAGGCGGCATCGCGTGCCATGCAGATCAGCCCCGCACCGTGCTGTGCGGCGAGGGAGAAAAAGCCGTTGTGCATACTGCCCGATACGTCGTTTAACACGGACGCGCCCGCTTGCAGGGCGCGCGCGGCGACGAAGGGCTCAAAGGTGTCCACCGACAGCGGCACGGTCAGGTGTGCGGTGAGAAGCGGCAACACCGGGGCGAGCCGCGCCCATTCCTCCTCGGGGGACAGCAGGGTCGCACCCGGGCGGGTGGATTGTGCGCCGACATCGATGATCGCGGCACCGTCCGCCTCCATGTGCCGTGCGCGCTCGAGCGCCGCGGCGGGATCGAGATAGCGTCCGCCGTCGGAAAAACTGTCGGGTGTAATATTGAGAATGCCCATCACGAGCGGGCGATCAAAAGACAGCGTGTGCGTGCCGCATCGCCATACGATCATAGGCGGGAACCCCCTTTGGATCAGCGGGTCGAACGCACGGAGATGCCTTCGGCGCGCAGATAGTCTTTCAGGTCGGCAATGTCGATTTCGTGGTAATGAAAGAGCGATGCCGCGAGTGCCGCATCCGCGCCGCCTGTGGTGAGCGCCTGCGCGAAATGCTCCATCGTGCCCGCACCGCCCGAGGCGATGACCGGCACCGATACCGCGTCGGCAACCGCGCGGGTCAGCGCGAGATCGTAGCCCGCTTTGGTGCCGTCGCCGTCCATGCTGGTCAGCAGGATTTCGCCCGCACCCAGCTCCACGGCGCGCTTTGCCCATTCCACCGCGTCCAGCCCCACGTTGAGTCGACCGCCGTGCTTGTACACGTCAAAGCCGCCGTCGGCGCGGCGCTTGGCATCGATGGCGACCACGACGCACTGACTGCCGAATTTTTCGGCGGCTTCGCGGATGAGTTCGGGACGGTCGATGGCGGCGGAATTGACGGATACCTTGTCCGCGCCCGCCAGCAACACCGCGCGGAAATCCTCGACGGTGCGGATACCGCCGCCCACCGTAAACGGAATGGACAGCTGTTCGGCGACCCGCGCGGCAAGCGCGGTGACCGTTTCGCGTTGTTCGTTGGAGGCGGTGATGTCCAGGAACACCACCTCGTCCGCACCTGCCTCCGAATAGGCGGCGGCGACTTCTACGGGATCGCCCGCATCGCGCAGGGACACGAAATTGATGCCTTTGACGACGCGACCGTCCTTGATATCGAGGCAGGGGATGATGCGTTTAGCGTACATGACGACCCGCCTCCTTTTCCACCAGCTTCACAAAGTTGGTCAGCATCTGTTCACCGATTTTACCTGATTTTTCGGGATGGAACTGGGTGCCGAAGATGTTGCCGCGTTGCACCGCCGAGCAGAAGCGCACCCCATATTCCGTCGAGGTCAGCACGTCGTCGGCGTTCTGTGCAAAACACGCGTAGGAATGCACAAAATACACATAGGGCTCTTCGGGGAGAGCGGTCAGCAGCACGCTTTCCTTCTCTGCGCGGATATCGTTCCAGCCCATGTGCGGAATCTTCAGTCCCGCTGTGTCCGGCAGACGGCGCACAAAGCCGGGAATGAAATGCAGACCCTCCACATTTTCGCCTTCTTCACTGCCGTCAAACAGCGCCTGCATACCGAGGCAGATGCCTAAAAGCGGCTTATCGGTGGCGCGTGCGTGCTCGAGCGCGGGGATCAGCCCGCTGTCGCGCAGCGCCGTCATCGCGTCGGCAAACGCGCCGACACCCGGCAAAATCAGTCCGTCCGCGCGCATCGCCTCGTCACAGTCGGCGGTGACAACCGCCTCGGCGCCCACGCGGCGAAGCGCCAATTCCACACTGCGCAGATTGCCTGCGCCGTAATCCAGAATCGCAATCATAGAAGTGTGACACTCCTTTCAGGTCATATATAAGCAAGTATACCATAGAAAGGGGAAGACGGTCAACCGATTGCGGCGCTTTTTTCGCAAAAACCCCGCCCGATTGACAAGCGTACAGCAAACGGAGTATAATACAGCGGATGAGAAACAAGGAGGGGAGCGCCGTGCGGGAACAGACATGCTGTCTGACGGGACATCGTCGCATGACCGCCAAGGAGCGAGGGCGGGTGCGCGCTCGTCTGGAGGAGACGCTCGGCGCGCTCATTGCCGACGGCGTGATCTATTTCGGTGTCGGCGGTGCGGTCGGATTTGATCTGCTCGCCGCGCAGACGATCCTGTCGCTGCGGGAGCGCCATCCGCAGGTGCGGCTGATTGTGGTGCTGGCGTGCCGTGATCAGGCGGCGCACTGGAATGCGGCGGATACGGCGGCGCTCGCCGACGTGTGTGCGCGGGCGGATAAGGTGGTGTGCCTGCAGGAAACGTATACCCCCGATTGCATGAAAGCGCGCGATCGCTATCTGGTGGACCACAGTGGCGTGTGCGTGTACTGGCTGACCCATTACGGCGGCGGCACGGGTTACACCGAGCAGTATGCGCGGCGAAACGGGCGGCGGATGGTCGGCTTGGAGCAGGACGCGGCAGAAAAAGAATAATTTTTTGAAAAAACTCTTGACAACGCGCCTACTTTTCGTTATAATGGTCAGCGTTCCCATGAGGAATTGTTCTATGGCGGTATAGCTCAGTTGGCTAGAGCATGCGGTTCATACCCGCAGTGTCGTTGGTTCGAATCCGACTACCGCTACCAAGAAAAGGCCCGATGGTCAAGCGGTTAAGACACCGCCCTTTCACGGCGGTAACACGGGTTCGATTCCCGTTCGGGTCACCATCGCGCAATCGCGGCAATCGTCGCGGGGGCGCACACTTGCGCGTATAGCTCAGCTGGTTAGAGCGCCTGCTTCACACGCAGGAGGTCAGCGGTTCGAGTCCGTTTACGCGCACCACAAACACAAAAGCCACACCGTAAGGTGTGGCTTTTGTGTTTGAATGAAGCGTTCCCTCACGGGAACATGAAGCGTGCTTCGCACATGAAGACGTCTTCGGCTAATGAAGCGTTGCTTCGCAACATAAAGGAACGCTTCGCTTCATGTCGCGCACCGCGCGACACTTCATGGCGGCTTTGCCGCCGCTTCATATCGCGTAGCGATGCTTCATTTACAAAACCGATCTATTGTGCTACGCTGAAGAAAAGGTAGGTGCTCAATAATGCGTGATGATAAACTTTCTGTTCAATCTATGGATTTTGCTGTTATGATGATTAGCCTTGTCAAAGAATTGAAATTGAAGAAAGAAACGATTATTTCCAATCAGATCGGCAGAAGCGGCACATCCATCGGTGCCAATATCCGTGAAGCACAATATGCTCACGGCAAAGCGGATTTTATTTCGAAACTGCAAATCGCCCTTAAAGAAGCGAACGAAACAGGATATTGGCTGGAGTTGTTGTTTAAAACAAACTATATAGATGAGCAAACCTATAAGCATCTCGATTCGGCTTGCACAAGCCTTCGTGTAATGCTCATTTCCTCCATCAACACCGC
>JAZQHP010000073.1:0-8027 GCA_045540655.1 Acutalibacteraceae bacterium | reverse complement strand
CTACCTGTTTTACGGGTGGCTGTGCGTGTGATGCGATAATAACATTTCAGCGCCCCTTATAGGGGCTAAGCCGGCAACAACCCCTTCTAGGGGTAGTGCAAACCACCACTTCAGTGGTGGTTATGATTGCCGCCTTTGTCGGGTAAGGGAGGGGGCTCCTACTGTATGGTTACCCATTTCAATACACCCGCCGTTTTGGTTGTTGCCGTTTTTGCAAAACCCGCGTTACCGACAAATCTTGACATCGATTAACGGCGTGATATAATATATGATGGATAGTTTTTAAGATAAGGGAGCGAGGGTATGCTTCGTAAATTCGCATCGTACTATAAGCCGTACATCGGCTTGTTCATTCTGGATCTCGCGTGCACCGTGGCGATCGCAACGGTGGAACTCATTTTCCCGATGGCGACGCGCTTTGCCATCAACGAACTGTTACCGCAAAGCGCCTACCGCGCCTTTTTCTGGCTGATGGCGGCGCTGTTGATCGGCTATGTGGTGCGCGCCTGCCTGCAGTATGTGGTCAGCTACTGGGGACACACGATGGGCGTGTATATGGAGACCGACATGAAGCGCGATCTGTTCACCCATCTGCAGAAGCTCCCCTTCAGCTTTTACGACAAAAACCGCACGGGACATCTGATGGCGCGGGTCACTTCCGACCTGTTTGAGGTGGTGGAGCTTGCGCATCACGGTCCCGAGGACGTGCTTATTTCGGTCATCGAGCTGGTCGGTGCGATTATCATCATGTGGTCGCTCCAGTGGGAAATGGCGGTGCTGCTGCTGATTCTGGCGCCGCTTGTGCTGTTGTTCACGGCGTGGCGCCGCAAAAAGATGGCGGCGACCTCGCGCGGGGTCAAGGAAAAGATCGGCGTCATCAACAGCGACATCGAATCGAGTATTTCGGGGGCGCGGGTCGCCAAGGCATTTGCCAACGAGCCCTACGAAGTGGAAAAGTTTGAAAAGGGCAACGCGCAATATAAGGTGGCGCGCAAATCCTTCTACCGTGAAATGGCGATGTTTCATTCGGGCATGGAGTTCTTCACGACGCTGTTTCAGATCGCGGTCATTGCGCTGGGCGGCTATCTGATCATGCGTGACGGCATGGAACTGGTTGACCTGCTGACCTTCTCACTGTATGTCAGCACGTTTCTGGCGCCCATTCGCCGTCTGGCGAATTTTGCCGAGCAATACACTGTCGGCATGGCGGGTTTCAAGCGCTTTCAGGAGTTGTTGGCGACCGCGCCCGAAATCGCCGATAAGGAGGACGCCGTTGAGCTGACCGATATCCAAGGGCATGTGACCTACACCGACGTGTCGTTTGCGTACGGCGAAGGCGAGGATGTGCTGACGGGCGTGTCGCTGGATCTGCCTGCGGGCAAAACATTGGCGCTGGTCGGACCGTCCGGCGGCGGAAAAACGACGCTGTGCCATCTCCTGCCGCGTTTTTATGAAACCCGCGACGGCTCGATCACGATCGATGGGGTGGATGTGCGCGACGCGACCATGCGCTCGTTGCGGCAGGCGGTCGGCATCGTGCAACAGGATGTGATGCTGTTTGCGGACACCGTGCGGGAAAACATCCGTTACGGACGTCTGGATGCCACCGATGAAGAGGTCGAACAGGCGGCACGCCTGGCGGAGATCCATGAGGATATCCTTGCGATGCCCGACGGCTACGACACCTATGTCGGCGAGCGCGGACTGCGCCTGTCGGGCGGACAAAAGCAACGCATTTCCATTGCCCGTATCTTTTTGAAAAATCCGTCGGTGCTGATTCTCGATGAGGCCACCTCGGCACTCGACACCGTGACCGAAGCAAAGATTCAGGCGGCGTTTGAACGCCTGTCCAAGGATCGCACAACGATGATCATTGCGCACCGTCTGTCGACCGTTCGGCATGCGGATGCGATTGTGTACATAGACGCCGAAGGCATCCGTGAGCGCGGCACACACGACGAGCTGATGGCAAGCGGCGGATTGTATGCGGCACTCTACCAAGCTATGCAGGATTGAGGCGAGAGCGATGAGAAAAGAATATGACGTACTGGTGGTCGGAAGCGGTGTCGCGGGCGTGTATGCCGCGCTGAATTTCGATCCGACGGTACAGGTACTGGTGATTTCCAAGCGGGAGCTGACCCTTTGCAACAGCTTTCTGGCGCAGGGCGGTGTCGCGGCAGTCGTCGACAAAGAACACGACGACTACCGTTTGCATATTGCCGACACGCTGATTGCGGGCAGTTATAAAAACGATCTGCATTCGTTGCAGATTCTTGTCAACGAAGGTCCTGAGGATGTTCTCCGTATCATGAAGCATATGGACGTGGATTTCGATCGCGTCGGCGATCAGGTGCAGATGACGCTGGAGGGTGGGCATTCCCGCCGCCGCATTCTGCATCACAAGGATTCCACGGGACGCGAAATGACGGAAAAGCTGATCGCGACCGCCCGCACGCGTGAGAATATCACGTTTATGGATCACACCCAGCTGTGCTCGCTGACGCCGTGCGAAGGCGGCTTCTGGGCGCTGATGCTCAAAGAGGACGAGCCGATACAGATCGCCTGCTCCTACTGCATCCTGTGCACGGGCGGCATCGGGCGCGTGTATCCGTATACCACCAATTCCGCGATTGCGACGGGCGACGGCATCACGCTGGCGTACGAGCTGGGCGCGAAGATCAAGAATCTTCATCTCGTGCAGTTCCATCCGACGGCGTTCGCCGCCGAACAGGGACGCGAACGCTTCCTGATTTCCGAAGCGGTGCGCGGCGAGGGCGCGAAGTTGCTCAACGCCGCCGGGGAGGAATTTATGCACCGTTACGACGAGCGCGGTGCGCTTGCGCCCCGCGACGTGGTATCGCGTTGCATCATCAAGGAAGCGGCACGGCAAGGCAGTGAAAAGTTTTATCTCGACATTCGCCACAAGGGCGCGGCGTTTATAAAAGAGCATTTCCCGATGATTTATGCCCGTTGTCTGGAAGAGGGCGTGGATATGACCACCGACCTGATCCCCGTGTTCCCCTGCCAGCACTATCTGATGGGCGGCGTGGACGTGGGTATTTTCAGCGATACGTCGGTCGACCGCCTGTATGCGGCGGGCGAATGTGCGCACACGGGTGTGCACGGCGCCAACCGTCTGGCGAGCAACTCGCTGTTGGAGGCGCTGGTGTTTTCCCGCCGCGCTACGTACGATATCCGCCGCCGTATGCGTCATGAGCAAAGCGGTGTGACCGTGCCGCCGCCGGCACTTCCCGGCGGAGAAAAAGACCTGCCGCAGGGCTACCGCACAACCATCCGCGAGATCATGCAAAAGGCATGGTTTGTGGTGCCTGATTATAATGAGGCGCGCATCGGACTGCGTATCGCATCGCAGATTCTGCACGATCTGTGCGTCGGCGGCTATCGCCTGACGACCGATTATATCGAAGCGAAAAGCCTCGCCACCGTGTGTTGCATCATTTTAAAAGAATTGTTGGCCGAAGAAGAATCGTGATCGGTGGCAAGGTAAAAGACATGATGCGACGGAAACCCATGCGGCTAAGAACCTATGATTATCGCACGAACGGTGCCTATCCTATCACGATATGCACCCAAAACAGAGAGAAGATTTTGAGTCATATCATGACCGTAGGGGAGGGCACGGAGGCCCTCCCCTACAAACGGTCATTAGAAATTTCAAATCCTTCACAACGCATCGATTCGGTCGCCCCATGTGGCAACGATCCTATGATGACCATGTGATTCGCGGTCAGCAGGATTTTGATGAAACGTGGCAATATATCGAATGTCATCCGATGCAATGGTTGCAAAACAGATAAGGAATCCGATACGCGTTGTTTCTTTTTCTGTATCAATTAAAAGCCGCTTGCCTTTTAAAAGCAAGCGGCTTTTGCTATTTACAACAGATCGTCGAACAGGGCGATGTTTTCGGGGGCGGCGGTGCGTTCGCCCGCTTCGATGGATTTGACGATCTCCACGATGCGATCGTTGATCGGGGTGGCGACGTTATGCTTTCGACCCCAGGCACACACGATACCGTTGATGGCGTCGATTTCGCAGGGCTTTTGTTTTTTCAGATCCTGCAGCATCGACGGCTCGATGTTCCGATGCTTTTTCATCGCAATGGGGATGAGCATCGTGGCGATTGTGCGCTTGAAAGCATGTTTATAGTAGAACAGTTTGACGATGTTTTTGCCCTGCACGGGCGCAAAGACGGCGCCCGCCGCATGACCGACATCGATGCATTCCTTCATGCAACGGATCGCCACGCGTCTGGCGGATGCATTCTCCGACACGTCGCCGAATACGCCTCCGACCACCGTGCCGAGACCCGAAAATGTCGCGTTGATGAGGAGCTTCGACCAGCGCACGCCAAGCAGATCCGCCTCCTCGTGCACGGGACACATAAGCTCCAGAAGGTCTTTGACTTCGGCGGCGGTTTCCTCCGAAATGCCGTCCATGCGTCCCATGTGGAAGGACAGGCTTTCGGGCGCGCTCGTCAGCACGCACACGCCGGGCGCGGCGAGCGTCGCGCCCCATTCCACAACGCATCCCATCGTGTGTTCCGTGCCGACAATGTCGGCGATGTCGGGCTCGGGAATCCCGTTTTGCAGTGTGACGATCACGCCGTCGTCCGCCAGAAACGGCTTTAAGAATGTCACGACCTCGCGGTTGAGCAACTGCTTAGTCAGCAGTAAAATCACATGATACGTCCCGCTCATCTCGTCAGGGGTCAAGGCGGTCACGGGGACGGTCATTTCCACACTGCCCGTGATGCGCGCGCCGCGTTCCTTGAGCGCGTTCACATGCGCCCGGTTGCGGTTGATCAGGTCGATCTTGCCGCCGTTTTTGGTGATACATGCGCCCAGTACCGTGCCGAGGGAGCCGGCACCGTAGATGGCATAGCGTCTGTCCATACGAAAGCCCTCCGTTTGCTTGATATTCTATGGCATATCGTAGCATATACCTGTTGAAATGTCAACAATTCTGAAATTGTGAAGCTATTGTAAATTTCAGGCAAACAGCTTGACAAAGCGGAAGACGGCATGCTATAGTACAACTGTACTAATACAGCTAGTACAGTTGTCCATGAACAGAAAGGAGTGATCGTTCGTGTTTCATATCGATCCGATGTCCCGCACCCCGATTTATGAACAGCTGACCGTGCAGACGGAACGGCTGTTGATGCTCGGTGTGCTCAGCGCAGGAAAGCAGATGCCGTCGGTGCGGTCGTTGTCCTGCACTCTGTCCATCAACCCCAACACCGTCCAGAAGGCGTACAACGACCTGTGCACCAGGGGCTTGCTGGTATCGGTGCCCGGTAAGGGGTGCTTTGTGTCCGATGAGGCGCTGTCCCTGCTGAAAGCGCAAAGCCGTGCGCGGCTCGGCGCGTTTGAGGAACTGGTACGGGAGCTCAAGCTGATCGGGATCGGCGAAGACGATCTGATCGCGGCGATTCATTCGTTATACAAGGAAAGGAGTGAGGGCGATGTTACAAGCAACGCATCTGGTCAAGCGCTTTGATAACTTCACGGCACTTAACGACATTTCCTGCACCGTGCCCGACGGTTGCATTTACGGATTGGTCGGGTCGAACGGTGCGGGCAAATCCACCTTTTTGCGCACCGTGTGCGGCATTTACAAGGCGAGCGAAGGCTTTGTGACGTTTGATGAACAGCCGGTTTACGACAATCCGGCGGTCAAGGCGCAGATGGTCTTTGTGCCCGACGATCTGTATTTTATTCACGGTGCGACGACCGCGCGCATGGCGGCGCTGTACCGCGCGGCGTATCCGACGTTCGATGAGGAGCGGTATCAGAGCCTGCTTTCGTTGTTCCGCCTGCCTGCAGGCAAGCCGATCAACACCTTTTCAAAGGGTATGCGCCGCCTGACGTCCACCGCGCTCGCGCTCGCGTGTCAGCCGAAGCTGGTGCTGTTTGACGAAACGATGGACGGTTTGGATCCCGTGATGCGCCATATTGTGAAAAGCGTCATTGCGGACGATGTGGTGTCCCGCGGCGCATCGGCGGTTGTGGTGTCCCATTCACTGCGTGAGCTGGAAGACCTGTGCGATCAACTCGCTCTGCTCCATGAGGGCGGCATTGTGCTTGAACAGGACATCAACGATCTGAAAACCGCGGTGTTCAAGGTGCAGATCGCATTTGCCGACGAGTTTACGAAGGAGCGCTTTGAGGGGCTTGACATTGTGCATTACAGCCAGCTTGGACGGGTCGCCAACCTCATCATCAGCGGCGACCGCGAGGAGATGCAGGCGCGTCTGTCGGCGCTTTCTCCGCTGCTGCTGGAGGTACTGCCGTTGACGCTCGAAGAGGTCTTTACCTATGAACTGCAGGCGCGCAATTATGATTTCGCGACCTTACTGGGAGGTGACGAGGCATGAAAACGACACTCATTCATCGCGGGCTGTATGTCGAAAGCCTGCGTCGCCTGCGTCTGGCGATGATCCTGCTCGCGGCGATTCCGACCATGATCATCGTGACGGTGCAAGCGGCGACGATCCTCGATGCCTATTGGGATTTGGCGGAGGGCTATAAAATTTATCGCAGCAGCTACGAATCCTTCATCGAATTGTTCTGGTTTTTGCCCGTGCTGCCGTTTATTGTGCCGGTGATTCTGTCGGCCATCTTGTTTTCCCAGCAAAACAAACGGTGTGACAGCGATTTTTACCACAGCCTGCCGCTGACGAAAACACAGCTCAATGCCACGTGGCTTGCCGCGGCGGCAACGGGCTCGGCGGCGGTGACGCTCGCGTCGTCGCTCGTAGTACTGGCGCTGGATCTGATCGATCCGACCTCTTATGTTCCCGCGTGGGACGCGGTGGTCCTGCCCGTGTTCGGCGCGTGCCTGGCGGCGCTGATGGTGACGGCGGTGATGTTTCTTTCTTATCAGATCAGTGGCAATACCGTGTCGGCGCTGTTCACAGCGGCGATTCTGATCTTCGCGCCGCATCTGATCACGCTCGCCTTGTCCGAGCCGATTGCGAGCGAAGTATCGGTGGTGTCGGTGGAAATCCTCAACACCTTCCAATATTTCACGCTGTTCTGGCAATATGAGAAGGTGTCGGCCTGGATCGTGACGACCATCGTGACCGTTCTGTGCGTGCTGATTGGCTTGTGGGCGGCGTCCCGCCGTCCGAGCGAAGCGGCGGGGCAGGCGGCGGTGTCGAAGCCCCTGCAGATTATCCTGCGCCTGTCGGCGGCGTTTGTTGCGTGTCTGCCCGCGATCATTATGGCCGTGGAGGATGCGTGGTACGAAATCGAATTCATCCTGGTGTTCTATGTGCTGGCGCTGGTCGTCTATTTCCTCTTTGAGCTGTTCACAACGAAAAAGGCGAAAAATATGCTCAAAGCGATCCCGTGGCTCGGGGTGCTGGCCGCGCTGAATGTGGTCGCCATTCTGGGCATTCAGTGGTCGGTGTTTGCGATCAACAGCTTCTGTCCGACCGCCGACGAGATCAAGAGCGTGTCGGTGACCAAGCTGGTCACGTATGATTATTACGAACTCGGCTACAGCGACGACGCGTGCATTGCAAACACGCGCTTTGACCTGTACAGCATCGTGTACAACCGCAGCGACTGCACCGAGGTGAAGCTGACGGACGACCTCTCGAAGGACATTGTGGCGACCGCGCTTGACAGGAATCTCGAAGACAACGAAACCCATGAATACGTGTATTACGATGAACCGTATTACGAATCGTATCCGTTTGAAAATGAGGATTACCTCATCGAGGTGGAGATTTGCACGGGCATGATCACGCGTGCGCGTCTCATCTGGGTGAACAACGGACAGCTTAAAGCCTTGCTCACGGCGATCAACGAGCAAGAGACACTGCCGGTGTATAAAAACTCGAGCGGCATCGTATATAAGCCGAATATCTAAAAAGCAACCCCGTGTCCGCCTTCGGACACGGGGTTGCTTTCATCCGACAACCACCAGCTCTGCTGGTGGGCAAAAGAGCTTTAGCTATGGATAGTTCGTTAGGCTCCCTTGTGCAAAGGGAGCTG
>JAZQHP010000072.1:0-10601 GCA_045540655.1 Acutalibacteraceae bacterium | reverse complement strand
ACTTCGTTGGCTTTCCAACTTTTGTCCGTTTGTGGTCTCTCACCCACGCGGCAGGCTTGGCCCTGCTACCGTAAATTAACGGGTTGGTTTGTTTCGTTTCTTTGCTGTATTGTTTAATTTTCAAAGACCTGCGCTGTTCCTTGCGGGACAGCTTCGATATAATACCACACCCCCACTTTTTTGTCAACACCTTTTTTGAACTTTTTTGAGAGATTTTTTTGCGTTGTGGTTTGCAAAAACAGCGCCCACCATATGTGGTGGGCGCAGTGAAAATACGACCGAAGTTGTTACGGGATTGTCTTCTTTTTCAGGAAGGAAAGCTTGGTTTCCGAGACGATGACCGCCGCAAAAATCACTGCAAATCCGACAATCGTACGAGCACTCGGGCGTTCACCCGCGATCACGGAGATGAGCACGCCGAACACCGACTCGAGCGACAGCAGGATCGCCGCCGCGGCAGGCGGGGTGTGCTGTTGACCGAAGGTCTGGAACGACAGGGTCAGACAGGTGGCGCACAGCACCAGGTAGGACAGGGCACCGATCGCCTCGGGAGTGAATACCGACAGCGGCGGCATCTCCTCCAGGCAGAACGTACCGATCCACGCACACACCGCCACGCCCGCAAACTGCATCATGGTGATGAGCAACGGATCGTGCCCGCGTCCGCATTTGACGACCGCCACCATGTGCACGGCGAAAAACACACCGCCGACGAGCGTCAGCGCATCGCCGCGTCCCATGGACAGATCGCCGCTCAACGACACCAGTCCGATGCCGCCGACGGCAAGCACTGCCGCCGCGATGTTGTAGCCGTCGGGGCGCTTCTTATCGAGCCCCCAATACAAGAACGGCACCAGCACACAATAGATCGCGGTCAGGAAGGCGTTTTTGCCGGGCGTGGTCTCCACCAGTCCGTAGGTCTGGAAGACATACGCCAGATACAGGCAGATGCCGATGATGCCACCGCGCCACACATAGGACAGCGTCAGCTTTTTGAGCCGCCCGATCAGTGCTATCGCCATCACGGCGGTCGCCAGCGTAAACCGCACGGCGAGCAGGTATTGCGTCGGAAGGACCTCGGTCAGGCTTTTCATGCCGACGAACGAGCCGCCCCAGATGAGCGCCGCCGCCAGAATCGCCAGTTTGGACAGGCGTTGCAGATTGGCATCGGTCATCGGTCATCCCTCCTTTATAAATGTATATAATATATATACGCTCGCGACGCGCACACGGTGAATCGTTTTTTGCCGAGAAGAAGTATACGGCAATCCTGCGGAAAAGTCAAATTTTTTTGCGGATTTTATTGACAATCGTTTCGGGAATTCGTACAATATTTTTACCAACTATTTTGGACACACGAAAGGTGGAATGTACCAATGGCCATGGCCGCAAAACCGCCCCTTGGGTGGAACTCCTGGAACACGTTCAGTCACGACATCAACGAGGATCTCATCAAAGAGGCCGCCGACGCAATGGTGGAAAGCGGGCTCAAGGATGCCGGCTACGAATACATCGTCATTGACGATTGCTGGAGCCTGCGCGAGCGCGACGAAAACGGTCGCATGGTCGCCGATCCCGAAAAATTCCCCGGCGGCATGAAAGCGCTTGCCGATTATGTCCACTCCAAGGGCCTGAAGTTCGGTATGTATTCCTGCGTGGGTACGCGCACCTGTGCCGATTATCCGGGCAGCTTTGACTACGAATTTATCGATGCCGAAACCTTCGCGGAATGGGGCATTGATTACCTGAAGCTTGACTACTGCTTCAAGCCGCGTTCGGCTCACGGCCCGACGCTGTATCGCCGCATGGCGATGGCGCTTCGCAACTCCGGCCGCGACATCCTGCTGTCCGCCTGCAACTGGGGTCACGACAACACCCCTGACTGGATCCGCTCGACGGGTGCGCATATGTACCGCTCGACCGGCGATATCATCGACAGCTGGGAATCCATCAAGGACATCGCTACCTCGCAGATGGATTATGAAAAATTCAGCGGTCCTTACTGCTACAACGACATGGACATGCTGGTGGTCGGCATGTACGGCAAGAGCCACAACGAATGGATTGCCCGCATGGGCGGTTGCACCACCGAGGAATATCGCACCCACTTCTCGCTGTGGGCGATGATGAACTCGCCGCTGATGATCGGCTGTGACATCCGCAACATGGACGACGAAACCAAAGCGATCCTGATGGACAAGGACATCCTCGCCATCAACCAGGACGTGGAAGCCCGCACCCCCTACTGGCGCAAGGAATGGGACGAAGAGCCCAACACCGTCATCCACATGTTCAAGCCGCTCGAGAACGGCGACTACGCGATCGGCTTCTTCAACTTCTACGACGATACCTGCAACGGTCACGTCGAATTCTCCGACATGGGTCTGCCGACGCGCGGCTACGGCTTGCAGCTGTATGACCTGTGGGAGAAGAAGGATCTGGGCGTGTTCACCTGCAAGTACAGCGTGACACTTCCCAAGCACGGTTGCCAGATGCTCCGCGCGAAGATCGTGAAATTATGAGTGATGAGTATCGCTGCAAGCGATGCGATGCGACGCTGACGCTCGATGACATCCGCATTCATAAAAAGATGATTTCCCGCGCGGCAACCGACTTTTTCTGCATCGATTGTCTGGCGTGGTACGCGAACAGCACCCGCGAGGACATCGAAAATTACATCGCGTATCTGAAAAAGACAGGCATCTGTCAGTTGTTCCCGAAAAGCCTCGATTAACACACAAAACGCACCGATCGGTTGGATCGGTGCGTTTTTCTTATATATTCGGTTCAAAGCACGGCATCAGCTGCAACTTGAAAAGATTCGCCTGATGCTTGCGGTCGATGAGCGCCTTGGTGTCTTCATCGTCGATGACGCCCTCGCGGATATAGCGGTCGAGAGCGGCGTAGGTAAAGCCGAGATTGTCCTCGTCGGTCTTGCCGCACAGTCCGTCGATGGGCACTTTATCCACCAGCACATCGGGCAATCCGAGTTCGCGTCCGATCGCCTTCACTTCCGTGACGGTCAGCCGCGACATCGGCGAAAAATCGCCCGCCGCATCGCCGTAGCGGGTGGAATACCCCACCCAGTCCTCCGACAGATTGCAGGTGTTGACCACACGCCCGTTGCAGCTTTGGGATACCGCATACAGCGTCGCCATACGCACGCGCGGCGGTAGGTTGACGCGGGATTGCTCGGAGAGCGCGAGCCCTTCGGGCATCGCACCGAGCAGACCGTCGATCGCCGCCTTGACATTGATCTCATAGCGGCGAATCCCCAGATGATCGCACAGCAGATACGCCATATCAATATCGTGCTGTTCACCGCACGGCATCAGCACGCCGATCACGCGGTCGCGCCCGAGCGCTTCGGCGCACAGTGCCGCCGCCACCGAACTGTCCTTACCGCCGGAAATGCCGATCACGGCGTTACAGCCCTTGCCGTTTTCCTCAAAGAACGCGCGGATCCATGCCACGCATTCATCCTTTACTCGTTTGGCATCGAACACAGTCCCTTCGCTCCCTTCCTGTTATCGCGCCTCCACGCAGACGTGGTTGACAGCCGTTTCGCCGCTCGTCGAGCCGTACAATCCGTTGCCGCCGCCGACCAGCGCGTCCGACGCCACCGCCACGCGGATGAACAGCGTTTCAAGTCCCGCCGCATCGTCGGGGAGCGCCACCTTCGTGAAGATCGGTTGCAGTTCCTTGTTGTTCGTGAGCGACACGACCTCGCCGACGTCCGTAAAGCTCACGCCGTCGACGCTGTATTGCAACTGATAATCGCGCGGACCTTTTTTGGTCGCGCCGATTTCGGCGGAAAAGGTCACCGCCTTCGCGCCGACCGTCGACACGCGCACCTCAAGATACGCGCCCTCTGCCCAAGGATTTTTGATACCGCCCGTCATCACAGGTTGCAGTCCTGTGCCGCTGTAATCGTCCTTGGACCATTCGAGCTTGCGCGGATCGGTGCCGTTGACCGACGCGAACAGCTTGCCTTCGCCTTCGGTCGCGAAGTAGCCGCTTTCTTTATCACCGTAGCTCCAGTCCGCCAGGTTGATCTCCGCCTGCGCGGTGGCGTTGTCAAACGTAAACACGGCGATCGGTTGTCCTCCGCCGCATCCCGTCAGCATCAGCAACGCGACACAAAGTATGGAAATCATAACACCCATTCGTTTCATTGTACATCCCGCCTTCGTTACAGTGTAGGGAGTGCCTCGACCATTCGCAAAACATCCGCCAGCGACCCTTGCGCATACGCATCGCAGGGGTGATTGTTCGGATTTTCCAGATACTCGGGTACCAGATACACCTGCATGCCGAGCGCGGCGGCAGGGATCATATCCTCCTCGACGCTGTTGCCGAGCATCAGGCACTGATCGGGTGCTTTGCCGATGGCGGCAAGCACCTCTTCATAATAGCGCGGATCCGGCTTGCAGTAGTGGCTGTTGCCGTAATGGGTGACGTGCGCAAAGTCCGCGGGCTTCAGCCCCACCCATGACATACGGCTTTCCTGCGCCACCGCCGGGAAGAGCGGATTGGTCGCGAGCACCACCGTGTAGCCCTTGTCGCGAAGCGTCTTTACGATCGCCGCGGCAGGGCTGTCGCCCTTAAGCACACGGCGTACCTCGTGAAATTCTTCGCCGTAGAAGCGGTCGAGCATCGCCTCCGTGTCGCGCACCCCATCGCCGAGACACTGCGCAAAGCCGTCCCAGAAGCGTTGTACATTGAGCGACTCGCCGCCTTTAAGCATGCACTCGGTGCCGTGCCACAGCGCCTTGATCACGGCATCCTTCTCGTACCCGAGCGGACACAGCTTTCGGCACAGCAATCCGAAATAGGCATATAAAAAGTCCTTCTGCTCGAACGGCAACAACGTGCCGTCGAGATCCATTAAAACGGTATCGATCATAACCGGACCTTCTTTTTAATCGTGTTTCAGACACCAGCAAACCACCGTGTCCACAAACGCCGCCTCGCGTCGCGCCGCGGCAAGCGGTACGGTTTTATCCCGTTTTTGCGGAGTGGGCGGATCAAAGAGCTGCAGATTGTTGTCGCACCCCTGATGAAGCGTCGCCACCTCCACCGTCGGCTCGCGGCACTCGATCACCGCGAGAGTTTCGCCTTTGTCGAGCAGGACAGGGACCGCCGCAAACACGCGCGGATCCATCGCCGAGCCGAACACAACCGCCGCTTTGCACGCCGAAGCCGACGGCGTCTGCGGCAGGGACACCGTGACAATGGCACAAAAGCCGTCCTCGGTATCCTCCAGAATATACGCCACGGTCTCGGGAAAGCAGGGATGCTCGGCGAGCGTGACGCCGCACGATGCGCACTGCGTTTCCCACAAGCCCGTGATATAATCGTTCACGGCATCCTCGCCGTCCTCGAATGCCCCGTAAAAATCGGTGGGGTCGGCGGCGATCGCCTCGCTCAGGGTGCGCGTCACAAACGCGCGCCGAAAGTCGTTGCCGTTCATGTGCAACACCTCCTGTGAAATACGCCGGCAGGATCAGAACAAGCCGACAATGCGTCCGCTCTCATCCACGTCAATGGCTTCGGCGGCGGGCACCTTCGGCAGACCGGGCATGGTCATAATACTGCCCGTAAGCACCACCACAAAGCCCGCACCCGCCGACAGCTTCACGCCGCGCACGGTGACGGTGAAGCCTTCGGGACGGCCGATGAGTGCCGGGTCATCCGAGAAGGAATACTGCGTCTTCGCCATGCAGACGGGCAGGTCGCCGTAACCGAGCGCCGCCAGGCGGTCGAGCTCCTTCTTCGCGGCAGGCAGGAAGCTGACACCGTCGCCGCCGTAAACGTTTTTGACGACCGCGGCAATCTTCTCCTCAAGCGGTTGCGCGGTGTCGTAGGTCAGACGGAGTTCCGAGGGCTGTTCGCACAGCTTGATGACCTCTTCCGCCAGCTCCAGACCGCCTTCGCCGCCCTTCGCCCACACCTCGGACAACGCGACGTTGACGCCCAGCTGTTCGCATTGCTCGCGCACCAGCGCCAGCTCCGCTTCGGTGTCGGTCGGGAAACGGTTGATGGCGACCACCGCGGGGATGCCGAAATGGTTCGTGATATTTTCAATGTGGCGAAGCAGGTTGGGCATGCCCTTTTTGAGCGCGTCCAGATTCTCCTCGCCCAGCTGTGCCTTCGCGACGCCACCGTGCGATTTGAGCGCGCGCACCGTCGCGACGATCACCGCCGCGTTCGGGGACAGTCCCGCCTTGCGGCACTTGATGTTGAAGAATTTCTCCGCGCCGAGATCCGCGCCGAAGCCTGCCTCGGTGACGGCGTAATCGCCCAGCTTCATCGCCAGCTTTGTGGCGGTGACGCTGTTGCATCCGTGCGCGATGTTCGCAAACGGACCGCCGTGGACAAACGCGGGCGTGTGCTCAAGCGTTTGCACGAGGTTCGGTTGAATGGCGTCCTTGAGAAGCGCCGTCATCGCGCCCTGCGCCTTGATCATGCCCGCGGTAACGGGCTTGCCGTCCTTGTCGTATGCCACGACGATGGACGCCAGGCGCTCCTTGAGATCGGCGATATCGCTCGCCAGGCACAGCACCGCCATGATTTCCGACGCCACCGTGATGTCGAAGCCATCCTCACGCGGCACACCGTTCAGCGGACCGCCCAGACCGTCGGTCACCTGACGAAGCTGGCGATCGTTCATATCCACACAGCGTTTCCAGGTGATGCGGCGGGTATCGATATTCAGGGCGTTGCCCTGATGGATATGATTGTCGAGCAGCGCGGCAAGCAGGTTGTTTGCCGCGCCGATGGCGTGCATATCGCCCGTGAAATGCAGGTTGATGTCCTCCATCGGGATCACCTGCGCCCAGCCGCCGCCGGCGGCGCCGCCCTTGATGCCGAACACGGGACCGAGCGACGGCTCGCGCAAAGCGAGCACCACCTTTTTGCCGAGGCGATGAAGCGCGTCACCGAGTCCCACCGTGGTGGTGGTTTTGCCTTCGCCTGCGGGGGTCGGCGAGATCGCCGTGACCAGAATCAGCTTGCCGTCGGGCTTGTCCGCCAGACGGTCACGCACCGCCAGACGCACCTTCGCCTTGTCGTGACCGTAGGGAATGAGATCCTCGTCGGACAGGCCGAGGGATGCCGCCACCTCGCGGATGGGAAGCGGGGTCGCTTGTTGTGCAATTTCAATGTCGGTTAAGTATGCCATTGGTTATCCGTCCTTTCGAAATGTCATAGTTGTATTTAGTATAACACAAAGGCGCTGTGTTTTCAAGGGGCGCGGCGGCGCAAACCCGCTTTTTTCGGTGCTTGTAAAGCAGGCGGAATTGTGGTATGATAAGAAGATAGAATGTTCGTATGCAAAGGAAGTGGAATCTATGCGTCGACTGGTCGTATGTACGGGCAACACCTGCCGCAGTCCGATGGCAAAATGCCTGGTGGAGGCGTTTCAGGCGGACACCGACGAAGTGCAAAGCGCGGGACTGTCCGTCACGGGCGCGGCGGCTTCGGTGCTGGCGGTGCTCGTCATGAAGGAAAAAGGCTACGATTTATCGTTTCATAAATCCGCGCTCATCACCGCCGATATGGTGGCGTGGGCAGACGAAATCGGGGTTATGACCCCGTCTCATAAGGTCGCCGTGACCTCGATGTTCAACGTCGACCCCGACAAGGTGCTCGTGCTCGGACGCGGCATCCCCGATCCCTTCGGCATGTCGGCAGAGGATTACCGCATGACGCGCGACGTGCTGGAAAAAGCCATCCGCGAATGGGTGTCTCCCGAACGCCGTCACATCGTCGGCATGCAACCGCATCACACGGCGGCGCTGGCGACGCTTGAACGCGCATGCTTTGCCGATCCGTGGAGCGAGCAGGGACTTGCCGAAGAGCTCCATAACCCCTGCGCCCGCTTCACCGTCGCCGAACAGCACGGTCAGGTGCTCGGCTATCTCGGCACGCACATCGTTGCCGACGAGATGACCGTCGCCAACATCGCCGTCGATCCCGCGCATCGGCGCGAAGGCATCGCCAAAGCTCTGCTGCTTGATGCCGTGCGCTATGCCACGCGCCACGGCGTGACCCGCGTGACGCTGGAGGTGCGGGTGTCGAACGACGCCGCGATCCGTTTGTACGAATCGCTCGGGTTTGTCAAGGACGGCATCCGTCCGCAATTCTACGCGCATCCCACCGAGGATGCCGCGATTTATTCCCTGTATCTCACGGAAACGGAGGAACCGCAATGAAGATCCTCGCCATTGAATCGTCCTGCGACGAAACCGCCGCCGCGGTGGTTGCCGACGGACGCACGGTACTGTCCAATATTGTTGCCACGCAGGTCGAGGAGCATCGCCTGTACGGCGGCGTTGTGCCCGAAATCGCCTCGCGCCGCCATGCGGAAGCCATTTCGGGGGTGTGCCGCGAGGCACTCACCGCCGCCGACCTGACCCTTGCCGACATCGACGCGGTCGCCGTGACCGCATATCCCGGTCTGATCGGGGCACTGCTGGTGGGTGTAAACTTCGCCAAGGGTCTGGCGTTTTCCGCCGACAAGCCGCTCATCCCCGTGCATCATCTGCGCGGACATATCGCCGCAAACTACCTCGCGCACCCCGATCTGAAACCACCGTTTCTCTGCCTGGTGGTGTCGGGCGGTCACACGCATCTGGTGGCATGCGAGGATTATACGACGTTTCGCATCCTCGGGCGCACGCGCGACGATGCGGCGGGCGAATGCTTCGACAAAGCCGCCAGAGCCATGGGCATGCCCTACCCGGGCGGTATTGCACTGGATAAGCGTGCCGAGGGCGGCGACCCGCACGCATTTGTTCTGCCGCGTCCGAAGGTCGAAGGCAGTCCTTTTGATTTCAGCTTTTCGGGACTCAAAACCGCCGTACTCAACCAACTGCATAATGCCAAGCAACGTGACCTCGAGGTGAATATCGAGGATTTATGCGCGTCGCTTCGCCACACGGTCGCGGCGGTGCTGACCGAAAAGACCATCGCCGCCGCCGAGGAAACGGGACTTCGCACCGTCGTGATGGCGGGCGGCGTGTCCGCCAACTCCGAACTGCGCCGTCAGATGCAGGCGGCATGCGACGCCCATGGCTTCTCGCTGTATATGCCGCCGCTGTCGCTTTGCGGCGACAACGCCGCGATGATCGGCGCACAAGGCTACTACGAATACCTTTCGGGCAACCTTGCCGATATGACCCTCAATGCCGCCGCCACGGCGGGCATTGAATGACCAAAGGAGGCTCTCTTATGTCTCATACGATTGCCGCCATCGCCACCGCGCTGTCCCCGGCGGGACTCGGCGTGATCCGCCTGTCAGGCGAGGATGCCGTGGCGATTGCCGATCGCGTGTTCCGTGCCGCCGACGGGAAACCATTGGCGACACGCGGCGGTTACGAAGCCGCCTACGGACACGTGTTCGATGCGATGGGCGATATTGACGATTGCGTCGCGCTGGTGTTTCGCGCGCCGCACAGCTACACCGGCGAAAATACCGTCGAGCTCTCCTGCCACGGCGGCACCTATCTGCTTCGCCGCACCCTGCGGGCAGTGCTGGATGCGGGCGCGTCGATGGCGCAAAGCGGCGAATTTACCCGCCGCGCCTTTCTGAACGGCAAAATGGATCTGAGCGGCGCGGAAGCGGTGATGGATCTCATCGGCGCCGAGGGTGCCGTTGCCGCCAGAACGGCGCTCGGTGCGCGCGAGGGCGCGCTTTTCAAACGGCTGTCCGCTGTCAAAACGATTTTGTTGGATCTCGGCGCGCAGATTGCCGCGTTTATTGATTATCCCGACGACGATGTGCCGCCGCTTCCCGTGGCGCAACTGACCGCGTCGCTCACAGAAGCGCGCACCATCCTGCAAGCCCTGCTGTCCACCGCCGACGCGGGACGCGTGCTCCGTGAGGGCATTGACACCGCCATCGTCGGCAGTCCGAACGTCGGCAAATCCACGCTGATGAATCTGCTGTCCGGTTGCGAACGCAGCATCGTCACCGATATCGCGGGCACCACGCGGGATATCGTGGAGGAAACCGTGTTGCTCGGCGAGGTGCGGTTGCGCCTGTCGGACACGGCGGGTCTTCACGATACCGACGACACCGTCGAAAAGCTCGGCGTGGAGCGCGCGCGGGCGCGCCTGGAAAGCGCGGCGCTGATCCTGTGCGTATTCGACAACTCCCGCCCGTTCGATGCCGCCGACGAAGCCCTGCTTCGCTCGCTCGACGGCAAACAGGCGATTGTCATCGTCAACAAAACCGATCTGTCCCCCACGATCCCCGATGCCGTTGCCGCCTGCGGTCATGCGGTCGTTCCGCTCTCCGCCAAGCACGGCGACGGACTGCAGGCACTCACCGACGCGGTCGCCGCCGTCACGGGTGTTGCGGCACTGACAGGCGACGAAGCATTGCTTGCCAACGAGCGTCAGCGCAACGGCGCCGCGCGCTGTCTGGACGGCGTGAACGCCGCCATTGACGCGCTCGCCTCGGGACTCGCCGAGGATGCCGCGTCCGTGTGCATCGACGATGCGCTCGCGGCGGTGCTGGAGCTGACCGGCGAAAAGGCCACCGAAGCGGTGGTCTCCCAGGTGTTCAGCCGCTTTTGCGTCGGCAAGTAACACCG
>JAZQHP010000071.1:0-19708 GCA_045540655.1 Acutalibacteraceae bacterium | reverse complement strand
AACACGCCCGTTACACACCGCCTTGTCGGTATCACCGAAACGGCATCCGGTCAGCCGGTACTGTCCACCAAAGGCATTGCCAATGAGATTGAGGATCCTTATCCCGTGCCGCCCGATCAGGTGCTCGGGCGGGTTGTGGTGGTGTCCGAAGCGGTCGGCGCCATGATTGTATTCATGCAAAAACCGTGGATTTATCCGGCACTTATAGGGATACTGCTTCTGGATCTGATCTGGAATATGGTGGTTGTTGCGCGACTTTGCCATACCACGAAAGCGGAATCCGATACTTGAATTTTATGAAATTGCGGAATGCTTCGGAAAGGAGGGGATAGCATGATGAAGATGAAAAAGATGTCGTTGAAATGGACGGCTGTTCTTTGTGCTGTCCTCCTGCTTTTGTGTATCATTCCGCTTGCCACACCCGTTATCCGTGCCACAGCCGTGTCCAGCGAAGCGCAGTTGAAAACGGCGTTGCAAGCGAATGCGGCGATCAATCTGAAAAGCGATATCACCGTCAGCACGGGCATCTGGACATCGTATGATTATAACAATACCTTTAACGGCAACGGTCATGTCATTTCAGGTCTGAACGCGCCGCTCTTTGATACGCTCGGTGCGAATGCCAGCGTTATCAATCTCGGCGTTGCCGGAAACGTGACGCAGGCGATGCTCAATCCTTGTGCGTTGTTTGCGCTGGAATCGTCCGGTGTGATCCGTTCGTGTTTTGCGTACGGCGATATTACGTACAGCGGCAACAATACGGTCGGCGGTATGATCGCCACGATGAAAGCCGGGTCGGTCACGGACTCCTTTGCCTGCATGAACATTCAATCCACTTCGGCGGCATCCTATGTCGGCGGACTGATCGGCAAGATTGAAGGCGGTACCGTAACGGGCTGTTACAGCGCCGGTACCATTGACGCGGTCAATGCTGTTACGTATACGGCGGGGCTTGCCAATCTCGGCGATGACGTGGTTGCAAACGCCGTGTCCGAAACCTATACGACCTGTCAGTTGCTTCATAACACACCTCGCGCAAATCCTTCGGGCGTGGACGGACTCTATGATAATCAGCTGGCGCTTGTGCGCGAAAGCTTGGCGAATACCGGGCTGTCGACAATGCAGCTGATGGGTGCCGAAGCGGCACCTGCCACCTCCGATTACAATACACTGGATCTTTCTGACACCTATTATCTGATCACTTCTACCGCATATCCCTCGCTGAAAACCTTCTATAAAAGTATGTGGAGCGATTCTGTACGGGATATTGTGCAGGTTTCGACCGCGGCGGTTGCTTTTTCGGACATCGAAGGGGTCAGTCAGCGCTATGAGCCGAGCACCGATTCGGATGCATTTGTCGCACGTGCGGATTATCTCACATCGGAAATGTATGCGGACAAAACCAATGTTGACAGCTTGGTTTGGACAGTGGAATCTGCCGATTGCCGTATCTATGATACGGTGCCGGTGACCAACGTGCCGCTCTCTTCCAAATTACAGCAGATGTTTCATTTTTCGGAAAATGCATCGGACTTGTTGCGCTCAAAGTTTGTGTTTTCGGCGGATGCCACCGATACCCCGCTGACGGTCACGTCCGATCGGTATTCGCGTAAATGGTATCTGACGGTGCGCATGAATGCGAATCCGTATTTTCCGCAAAGCGGCGGCAACGGCGATTCGGCTACCACACCGTTCATTGTTGCCAACAAAACACAGTTTGACCATATTCGATATTATTCGCTGATCGATGCCGCGTACTACAAAGCGACGGCAAATCTGTCTTTGCCGCAATGGACACCGATTGAAGATTTTGCCGGTGTGTTCGACGGAAATAAAAAGACGTTCAGTAATGTCACGATCGATCCTTCCTACGAAGGTGCGAATGTGGGTATTTTCGCAAACACGCAACCGTATGCCACAGTGAAAAATATGTACCTTTCCAATGTCGTGATCGATTATTCTGCTACGGAGTTGCCCGATTCGGCTGTCGGCAGTCTGATTGGCTATGCCGGACGGCAGACGTCCGTTCGCAACGTCGTACTTTACGGTACGTATGATGCCAATGACGCCAACAGCACCCGCTACGGAGTCATCAAAGGCAAGCATACCGTCGGCGGTCTGATCGGCAAAGGAGCGTCGTTGACGGTGACGGAAGCGCTTGTCAGCGTGGAGCTTGAAGGACTGGAAGTCAACGAACAGGGGCTCGGCGGTGTCGGCGGTATTGTCGGCTTGCTGGAAGGCGGCACACTGTCTCGGTGCGGTTCGACGGGTTATGCCGCCGCGGGTAAATATGTCGGCGGCCTGGTCGGACAAAACAACGGCACCGTTACTATGAATCACTGTTATTCGACGGCGACGGTGATTTCCGACCAAAGCGGTGCGTATGTCGGCGGGCTGATCGGTTACGCCGGAACGGGAACGGCAACCATCCAAAACAGCTACACCGCATCGTTGGCAGATGCACCGAACGGCTCGGCGCATCCGATCAGCGGCGGTAATCTCGGCACAATTTCCAATACGTTTTTTGACAAAAGCTATGCTCTGAATGCTTATGAATCCGATTCCCGGGCGCTTGTTACGTCGACGCTGATTGCCAAGAGTTTCAGCGCGTCGTATTGGACGAAGACCTCGACGAATTATCCGCAACTGAAGCTTTTTGCGGGAACGTCCGGTAAGCTCTCGAGCTTGTCTTCGCTCTCCACAAAGCCTGTAACGGTTCAACGTCAGTGGGAAGATACCGACGTGGAGGATATGACCACGGGCTGGATCAAGAAAGATACCTGGCATCAACCGACGAATATTGCTTATCTGGAAGATGACAACGCTAAAACAGCGCATATTCATCCGCTTGACAACGGCAGTGGCTATATGTTTGAAGCGTCTTCCGATCAACGGCGTGTGGTTCTTCGCACAGCCGACACTTCCTTGATCGCCACCCGCGTGATGGCGTATGTCCGTGAGGATCTGATCCCGATCCGCTACACAGTGGAGGGGATAACCGATGCGGCGGCATATGTGCAACTGCAGTACGGTACGAACGGCGATTGGAAGGAATACGATGTAATGACGGTTACGGGCGGCGAGTCGGAAGTCCTTTATAATATTCCGAAGAATCAACAGGTGCGTGTGCGCGTGTATACCGAGGATGCCTATGCGGTGGAATCGGTCGCGCTCACTTGCGATGAGGTTTCCGAACATTTGAGCGTGACCGACGGATATTATACAGATGCCGGCAGCACCTATAACGCCGCTGTGACTGTGGCGATCCGTCTTGCAAACGCCGCACCTGTATGGGGGTTACAGCGCCAATCCTATTAACGGGATTGAGTAAAACGGAAAGGGGTGAGGATCCTTGCGTGATACAGAAACAAAACTTGAAAAACAGCGACAGAAACAACTGACCGTGAACATCACGTTGATGATCCTTACGCTGTTCACGTTGGCTTGCTGTATTGTTGCTTGGTTTTCTTCAGTGAAACAAGCGACCGTCAACGATATTGAATTAGCAGTGGAGCGCACGGACATACGTCTGTTGTCTGCTGTTGAGAAAATCGAGTTCCCGTGTGCGACCAGAGTGGAGGATTGTGCCGACGCGGCGGAATTTTCGTTGTGTGCCGAGGAAAAACTGTACATTTTAAGCGGCGAAGAACCGATTCATGTTGAGGTGGAATGCACCGGTGCCAAGGATCTGGAGGGTGCCGGCATGCTCGCATATGTATGCGACAATGCTACGGGCGACTATTATACCGAGATGATGGATGCACTGACCGCTCAGATGGGCAATAAAGCCTGGACGCATGCCAATCTGAAAGAGGCACTTCGTGTCGTCAACGATCGCCGTGTCGGTACGGTCGGTACGTTTACCGACAGCGACAATACGACCGTTCCCTGTGTGAAAGTACGGGTTATCTACTGGGTAGAGTATCCTGTCGGCGGTGAGAATATGGATTTGCGGGAATTGCTTGAACAGGACGTGTACTGGGCGTCGGTTTACGGCGGCGATCCCCGGAGCACTTCCTCGGAATACTATGCGAAAGTGACCTTTACAGCGTAAT
This sequence comes from Acutalibacteraceae bacterium, assembly GCA_045540655.1. Lineage (GTDB taxonomy): Bacteria > Bacillota > Clostridia > Oscillospirales > Acutalibacteraceae > RGIG1959. The sequence continues at coordinate 15,653 of JAZQHP010000071.1, read as the reverse complement.
CGTTATCGTGCATCTTATCAGAAAGGAGGCGGAGACAATGAATCGATTGGTGCTGGTATTATCGGATGAGCGGCTTAAACGACCGCTTTGTATTGCTCTTTGTGTGACATTGTCTCTGCTGATGCTGATTTGTATGTTTGCACCTCCGCTTATGGCATGGTTTAAAACATCGGAAACCGTGCACAACGCCGCACAGATATCCAATTTTGTTACGAATGTTCAGTATACAACAAAAGCGAATCCGACTGCCGATAGCGATTGGAAAAGCGTACAGGCGGGAGCGCCGATCGAAATCACTAAGGAGCAGGTTGGTGCGTTGAAAATCCGCGTCGGTTACACGGGTATGCATAAGGCGTATTTACGCGTGAAACTGTTTGGGGATTACATGAACCGTCATTCCAAAACGCATCTGTCCACTCCGCAGGAGACACCGCCGTTCACGCCTGTCGAGGCTGCCGGTTGGCTGTTGCATACGGATGGATATATGTATTATACTCAAACACTCGGCTCGTCGGAGGGAAGCTTGACCTATCTTCCGACTTTTTCGGTGGATTCCGACATTTCCGTATATAATGCGTCGGAACATCAGGAGTATAATGCCAAGATTTATGTGCTGGTAGAAGCGGTACAGACGGACCGATATGATGAACTGTGGAATCTGTCGTCGTTGCCGTTTGTACCGACTGTGTAAGGAGACCCTGTTATGCGTGTGTTAAAATTCGCTTTGATCGTATCGTTGCTTTTGTTGTCGCTGGCGCTTGTGGGATGCAATTTGCCGGAATATTACTCGCCGTACGGCGAAGGCGTAGATCCGGATACTCTTGTCACACAAGGATTCCTGAGTCGTCCGCCTGTCAGTACCACGGCGTTTCGTCTGGTGACGACCACCACGACCATGCCGCCGATCACCACCACGACCGAATTGATTGTCCCGGTCGGGTATCGGCGATGCCCCGAATGCGGCGGCGAGAGGGCGGTGTGTCAGTATTGCCGCGGTACCGACAAGCGACAGGCAGAAGCGCTGGATGTGGACTCCGGTATTTATAAAAAATACTATGAGAATTGCCTGATGTGCTCCAAAGAGGATCCCGGCTATTTATATTGCCAGACCTGTAAGAATCATCTGGTCATTCCCGAATGATAAAAAAGCTCCGAATTTGTCGGAGCTTTTTATCTTTTTTGTTCATAAATATTGCGTTTTTGAACGGAACGTGGTAATATTTTAAAGATTGATTTTATGCAATCAAACGTTAAGAAAAGCGAGGCTTTGCCTGTATGTTCCGAATTGTTAAAAAAGAACAACTGAATCCTACGGTTACCAGGATGGTGATTGATGCGCCGATGATTGCCGCAAAAGCCCAGCCCGGTCAGTTTATTATTTTACGTGCCGGTTGTGACAGTGAACGCATTCCGCTCACAATTGCGGATTACAATCGCGTGGCCGGCACGGTTTCCATCATTTTTCAGATTGTCGGTGCTTCGACTATGGAATTGAACGCGCTTTCCGAAGGGGACAGCGTGTGCGATTTTGTCGGACCGCTCGGCACGCCCAGCCGTCTGGATACCCTTAAAAAGGTGGCGGTGATCGGTGGCGGTGTCGGCTGTGCCATTGCCTATCCCGTTGCCAAAATACTTCATGAACTCGGCGCTACGGTGCACAGTGTTGTCGGCTTCCGCAATCGCGATCTTGTGATTCTGGAAGAGGATTTTAACGCCATCAGCGATCGTTTTGTGGTGATGACAGACGACGGCTCTTACGGTGAGCAAGGATTGGTGACCGATGCATTGGAAACACTGATTCAAAGCGGCGAAGAGTATGATGAAGTCATTGCGATCGGGCCGCTTGTGATGATGAAATTTGTCTGTGCACTGACGAAACGTTACGGCATTAAAACTACGGTCAGCATGAATCCTATCATGATCGACGGTACAGGTATGTGCGGTGGTTGTCGTCTGACGGTTGGCGGCGAAACCAAGTTCGCCTGCGTGGACGGTCCTGATTTTGACGGTCATCTGGTGGATTTTGACGAAGCCATGCAGCGCGGCGCGATGTATCGCGAGTTTGAAGTGCATAAGCGCGATGATGCCTGCCGTCTGATGAATAAGGAGGTGGAGTGACATGGCGTTTGAACGTAATATGTCCCTTACCAAATGTCCTATGCCGACGCAGGATCCTGCGGTGCGTTGCACCAACTTTGACGAAGTGGCGCTCGGCTATACGTATGAGATGGCGATTGAAGAAGCGCGTCGGTGTCTGAATTGCAAAAACAAACCGTGCGTATCGGCGTGTCCTGTTCAGATTGATATTCCGGCGTTTATTGAACGCCTTGCAAACGAAGATTTGCCCGGGGCTTATGCGGTTTTGACCGCCTCCAGTGCCCTTCCTGCCGTCTGCGGTCGCGTTTGCCCGCAGGAGAATCAATGCGAAGGGAAATGCGTGCGCGGTGTGAAAGGCGACAGTGTCGCGATCGGTCGCCTGGAGCGGTTTGTGGCAGACTGGCATCGTGAGCATGAAGCAACACGACCTGTGCCGCTCAAACACAACGGCAAGAAGGTGGCGGTGATCGGTGCGGGTCCCAGTGGCCTGACGGCGGCGGGCGATCTTGCCAAAATGGGGTATTCCGTGACGGTGTTTGAAGCACTGCATGTCGCAGGTGGCGTGCTTGTTTACGGTATTCCGGAGTTTCGCCTCCCGAAAGCGATTGTGCAGCACGAAATCGAAAATCTGAAATCTATGGGTGTCACGATCGATACCAATATGGTCATCGGCAAAATCCTGACGGTGGATGAATTGTTTGAGAGAGGCTATCGCGCGGTATACATCGGAAGCGGTGCCGGGTTGCCTCGGTTTATGAATATTCCCGGAGAAAGCCTAAAGGGTGTGTATTCCGCGAATGAATATTTGACGCGCATCAATCTGATGAAAGCGTATCAGGAAAATAGCAAAACGCCGATTATGAAATGCGACCGCGTCGCAGTGATCGGCGGCGGCAATGTCGCCATGGATGCCGCTCGCAGTGCGCGTCGTCTCGGCGCTTCGGAGGTTTCGATTGTGTATCGTCGCGGTATGGACGAACTTCCCGCCCGTAAGGAAGAGGTTGAACATGCCATGGAGGAAGGGATTCGTTTCCGGTTGCTGTCCAATCCCGTGGAAATTCTCGGCGATGACAACGGCACTGTCAAGGGACTGCGCTGTGTTGAAATGGAACTCGGCGAGCCCGACGAAAGCGGTCGCCGCCGTCCTGTTGAGAAGCCTGACAGTGAGTTTGTGATTGAAACCGATGCGGTGATCGTGTCTGTCGGCACCAGTCCGAATCCGTTGCTTCGTACTACGACCCCGGGACTGGATACCGATCGTCGGGGATGCATCATCACATGCGATGACAACGGGCAAACCTCCCGTCGGGGCGTGTTTGCGGGCGGTGATGCCGTCACGGGCGCCGCTACAGTTATTCTGGCGATGGGGGCAGGTAAACAGGCCGCCCTTGCCATCCATGAATTTATTGAAGGTGAATCGTAAGCAGAACAAAACCGCAGATGACGATTGTCATCTGCGGTTTCCGATATACGGTATGAAATGTGAGGGGTAGCTGTGGCAGAGCAGGGATATGTACAACACACTTTGGAGCCGTGGTATGATGCCCATTCCAAGGTGCTCATTCTCGGCACGATGCCGTCGGTGATGTCGCGCAAAGCACTTTGCTATTACGGGCATCCGCAAAACCGTTTCTGGATAACTCTTTCTCACGTGTTTGACGACACAATGCCGATGGATACCGAATCGCGTCGCGCATTTTGTCGCCGCCACGGCATTGCGCTCTGGGATGTGCTTGCTTCCTGCGATATCCGCGGCTCGGATGATGCCAGCATACGGAATGCGATCGCTAACGATATACCGCGGATACTGGAAGCTTGTAATATCCGCGCCATTTTCACAACAGGCAAAAAAGCAAAAGCTCTATACGATTCGTTGCTGTTGGAGCGTACAGGGCGCGAAGCCATCGCTTTGCCGTCCCCCAGCCCTGCCAATCGTCGCTGGGCACCGCAGGAAGTACTCGACAATGACTATGCTGTGGTGGCATCTATTTGCGGCAAATGAAGGGGGATTACAGCAGTTTGCTGGCGATTTCTTTGACGCAATCGGGGCAGAAGTTACGCCCTTTGTAGGTAACGACCTGTTTGGCGTTGCCGCAGATAATGCAGGCGGGCTGGTATTTGCGCAGGACAATATTAGCGTCCTCCAGGAACAGCTCCAGCGAATCGCCTTCTTTAATGTCCAGGGTACGACGCAGTTCTTTCGGGATCACAATACGTCCCAAAGCATCGATTTGTCTTACAACTCCAAGCGGTTTCATGTTATCGTCCTCCGTTCGACAGGTTCTTGTCTTTCAACAACCAAATTTTACCAAATATAGTATCTTTTGTCAATAGAAGACACAAGACCTTTGATTGCGCACGCGCATCCGAACGATTGCTGTAAATCTCTGTATTTCCTGCATTTCTCGTCATAGAACGATGTCGATTTGCGCGGAATGCCGTTGCAATTTACCAAATGATGCCGCAAGGACGAACGGTACTTCGAAAGGAATCGACAAGATCTATAAAATGACAGTTTTGAAACTTGTGACAGATTTCGACAGCATTCGAAAGAGAGGGGAATATATGGAGCGGTTCAAGAGCCGATTACAAATTGTGACGGCGGCCGTGATGTGGGGCATCATCGGCTTATTATATAACGGACTGACGGCGCTGGGATTTCAGGCGGCGGAGGTTGTGTTCCTCCGTGTTCTTTGCGCCGCATTGGCCATGACGGTGGTTGTACTGATCAAGGATCCGACGCTGTTTTGCATTCGTCTTCGTGACATCTGGATGTTTGTCGGATCGGGTGTTGTCAGCCTGGCGTTCTTTAATTTTTGTTATTTTAACGCGATGGAGCAAATGGATCTGGCGGTTGCCGCTACGTTGCTCTATACAGCGCCCGTCTTTGTCATGCTTTTGTCGGCGTTGCTCTTTCGCGAATCCTTTACCGTTCGCAAAGGCATAGCGGTAGGTGCCACATTCATCGGATGCCTGCTGATTACCGGCGCGCTCTCGGGTGGCAGTGTGTCTTTGCCGGGGATTTTGTTCGGTCTAGGGTCGGGCATCGGCTATGCTTTGTATACCATTTTCGGTGTCGTGGCGTTAAAATCTTACCGTAGTGAAACGATTACACTGTACACTTTCTGGTTGGCGCTGTTTGGTATTTTGCCGCTATGCCGCGTGTCGGAGATGGTGGATATTGCCGTCCGTGCGCCGCTGGATACCACGATCTGGACGCTGGCGATCGGCATTCTTTCCTGTTTGCTGCCGTATGTTCTTTATACGAAAGGACTGGAACATACGCCGCCGTCCGAAGCGGCGATTATGGCAACCATTGAGCCTGTGGTCGCCGCCGTGGTCGGCTGGATCTGGCTGGATGACAGTGTGTCTGTTGCTAAAGTCGGCGGCATGATCCTGATTATCGGCTCGGTTGTATTGATCAATATACCGTTTCATAAAAAAAGCACCGATTCTTAAAATCGGTGCTTTTTTTATGTGTAAGATTACAATCAGACGCTGTAGAGCAGATCGTCATAGGTGGGGAAGGGCCAGAATGCTTTGGCGGTCAGCACTTCGATCTCGTCGGCAATGCGGCGGAGCTCCTGCATGGCGGTGACAATGTGATCTTTGTAATAGAATGCCGTGGCTTCGACCGATTCTTGTTCATTCGCATGAGCAATGGCGTTGTCCAGCACGGAAATCGCGTTGTACAGATCATCGGTGAGCGCCGAGAGCTTTTGGAGAAGTTCGGATTCCGCTCGACAGGTAAGAGAACTGACTGCGGCGCGCTTGGAAAGAATGGTGTCGCCGATTTCTTTTGTGTAGGCAAGTGCGGCGGGCAGGATGTCTTTCTTGGCGATTTCCAACATGGTCAACGCTTCGATGCGGACGATCTTGCAGTAGTTCTCCGTCATGATGTCGCAACGCGAATAGACTTCCTGGCGTGTAAATACACCGTGCTTTTCAAAGAGAGAAATATTTTTGCGGTTCGCAAAAACAGGGAGAGCGTCGGGAGTAGTGCGAAGATTCAGTAAGCCGCGACGCTCGGCTTCCGCAACCCAGGCGTCGTCATAACCGTTGCCGTTGAAGATAATGCGTTTGTGCATCTTGATGGTACGCACGATGATCTCGTGAAGCGTTGCCTGGAAATCGGTAGCTTGCTCAAGTTCATCGGCAAAAATGCGAAGCGATTCTGCAACAATGGTGTTCAGAACAATATTCGGGGTGGCAACCGAAGCGGAAGAGCCGAGCATACGGAACTCAAATTTATTGCCCGTAAAGGCAAACGGCGAGGTACGGTTGCGGTCAGTGGTATCCTTCGGGAAACGAGGAAGCGTATGCACGCCGACCTTCATGAGTACCTTTTCCTTGCCGTCGTAGGATGCGCCCGTTTCGATGGCGGTCAGAATCTCGGTCAGTTCTTCGCCGAGGAACATCGAAACAATCGCAGGCGGCGCTTCTGCGGCACCAAGACGATGGTCGTTGCCGGCGCTCGCGGCGCTGACGCGGAGCAGATCCTGATAGTCATCGGTTGCTTTGATAACCGCGCACAGGAACAACAGGAATTGTGCGTTCTCATGAGGCGATTTACCCGGTTCAAACAGGTTGACACCCGTATCGGTCGACAGAGACCAGTTGTTATGCTTGCCGCTGCCGTTGACACCCGCAAACGGTTTCTCGTGCAAGAGACACACGAGACCGTGACGGGCGGCGATCTTTTTCATCATTTCCATCGTCAACTGGTTGTGGTCGGTGGCGATGTTAGTGGTGGTAAAGATCGGCGCCAGTTCGTGCTGGGCGGGAGCGGCTTCGTTGTGTTCGGTTTTTGCCAGAACTCCGAGTTTCCAGAGCTCTTCGTCGAGTTCTTTCATGAACTCTTTTACGCGAGGTTTGATCGCACCGAAATAGTGATCTTCGAGTTCCTGGCCTTTCGGGGGCTTTGCGCCGAACAGCGTGCGCCCTGTAATAACCAGATCCTTACGCTGAGCAAAGGTGGCTTCGTCGATCAGAAAGTATTCCTGTTCGGGACCGACGGTGGTGTTGACCATTTTTACGTCGTCGTTGCCGAACAGCTTGAGTACGCGAAGTGCCTGACGATTGATGGCTTCCATCGATCGCAGCAACGGCGTTTTCTTGTCGAGCGCTTCACCGCTGTAGGAGCAGAAGGCGGTCGGAATATACAAGGTGTTATCTTTAATGAATGCGTAGGATGTCGGATCCCAGGCGGTATAGCCACGTGCTTCAAAGGTTGCGCGCAGTCCTCCGGACGGGAAGGAACTGGCATCCGGTTCACCTTTGATGAGCTCTTTGCCGGAAAACTCCATCAACACGTGACCGGGGTGCTCCTTATCGGGGGTGATGAAACCGTCGTGTTTTTCGGCGGTGAAACCCGTCATCGGTTGAAACCAGTGCGAGTAGTGAGTAGCGCCGTTTTCGAGCGCCCATTCTTTCATGCCGTTGGCAACGTGATCGGCAATGTCCGCGTGAAGATGACGGCCTGCTTGCATGGTGCGACGCAAAGCGTTGTAGACATCCTCCGAAAGACGCTCTTTCATGACGGTGTCGTTGAACACCATACTGGCGAAAATATCGGGAATTTTGTTCATGAATCCTGTCTCCAATCCCAAAGCGTATTTTCAAAAAAATCAGTATAAGTATACTGTACAAATCTACGGTTTGTCAAGTGATTTCGACAGAATACGGACGCTTTGCGGATGCGCCTTTTTATATGATTCCGAAGATGATAAAGCATCATACGGAGAGAAGCGGAAATGCGTGCGTATGTTTTGCATATTTTCGTGCGGCTTATCATATGGTGTGGTAAAGCCAAGCCTATCATAAAAAGGAGTGTTGATGTGTGGGAACGATCGATTCAAAAGCGGTGATCCGTACTTCAAAAGATATCGCTGCCCGAACAGAAGAACGGGCGGTAGACATGAATCTGGTGCTTCCGGACTACTATCCGCCGATTGCGGCGATTTTAAAATGCATGTTGATCCCGTGCATTTCCTCCCGCTTTCAAAGCGGCGATCAATACAGTGTGGATGGCACATCCACCATTCGGTTGCTATATCTTTCCGATGATCGGGATGAGGTGTATTGTTTTGAAGCGGCACAACCGTTTCATGTCAACTTCAGTTGTGAACAAGCGATTCACCACTATACGAACGTGAAAGCTGACTATGTGAACTGTCGTGCGGTAGCCCCCAGAAGAGTCGATGTTCACGGAGCGTTTCGTGTTTTGTTTGAAGGAGTCGGCGTATGCGAACACACCGTTTTTGCTGATCCGCAGGAAAGCCACCTGTATTGTTTTGTACAACCTGTACGGTATACTGTGCCTGTTTGTGAAGCGGAGAAGACGATTTCCGTGGAAGAAGCGGTGGATCTCGGGGTGCGTGTGGATCGTATGCTCTATTCCCGGGCGATTGTACTTTCGTCCGAATGTAAGGTTCTGACAAACAAAATTATCGCCAAAGGTGTATTACGCGTGAAAACGGTATGTGTGCAGGATGGCGCTTTTCACACGATGAATCATGATATTCCGTTCAGTCAGATAATGGATGTGGATGGATTGCGTGAAGAGTGGCTGTGTGCGGTAGAGGTGATGACAGGGGATAACGAATCCTATCTGCAACAAAACGAAGGTGGCGGAGCGTTGTTGTTTGTCAACTGCAAACTGATTATTTGTGCCCGGTTAACAGCGGAAAAAGAAGAACAATTGGTGCTGGATGCGTATCATACAGATCATCCTGCGCTTTGTGAAACCATACCGCTGTCTGTAGAACACATCGGTGCGCCGACTATGTGGCGAACGACGGTTTCTCAAGCGGTGCCTTGTCCCGAGAGTGCATCTGTATTTTCGGATGTGTGGGGTGATATCCGCTCCTGGGAAATGCGCGATGACAGCGAAAAGTCGGCGTTGAATCTTTGTCTGACGATTTGTATGATTGCCGAAGGTGAGGACGGTCATCCGGTGTATTATGAACGTACGGCGGATGTGACGTGTGTACCGGATGTACAGGGCAAGCCGTCTGACGTACAGCTTGTAGGGGTGAGCGTGCGTGAATCCGGTGGCACATTGCATGTGCAAGCGGATATTGTTGTTACTCTTTGTGAGCATACTTGTCAATCGCATGCGGTGGTATGCAGTGTGGTTTGCGATGACAGCGAATGTTATGAACGGAGCGGAGCGGCACTCCGGATTGTCTACGCTAAAGAGGGACAATCGCTTTGGGATATCGGGAAACAGCATCACGCATCTGTGGAAGCGATCAAACAGGATAACCCCTCGGTTGAAGCGATTCTTTCCAAACCGACGATGCTGATGATCCCGCTCGTTTAACGCGTTCGCGGTATGCCGTATGAAAAAACGAAGATCCAAAGGAGTGTTTTGTTGTGGCACAAACCAATTTGTATGAAGATATTGCGAAACGGACAAACGGCGCGTTATATATCGGCGTGATCGGTCCTGTGCGCAGTGGCAAATCGACGTTTATCAAACGCTTTATGGAAACCATGGTGCTTCCGACTATAGATGATGAGGATCTGAAAGCGCGTGCGGTGGATGAGTTACCGCAATCGGCAGGCGGGAAAACGATCATGACGACCGAGCCGAAATTCATTCCCGAACAACCGGTGTCGATTTCGTTCGGCACAGCCACGGACATGAAAGTGCGTCTGATCGACTGCGTTGGGTATGTGGTACCGTCTGCCATGGGGTATATAGAGAATAATGCGCCGCGCATGATCAAGACCCCGTGGTATGAAGAGGAAATACCATTCAATATGGCGGCGGAGATCGGCACGCGTAAGGTGATCGATGAACATTCGACGCTCGGGATTGTAGTGACGACCGACGGCTCGATTACCGATATTCCTCGCGCGGAATACGAAGAAGCCGAGCGGCGCGTGATTCATGAATTACAGGAACTCGGGAAGCCGTTTGCGGTATTGCTGAACAGTGTGTCGCCCGAGAAAGAGGAGACAAAGGTTCTTTGTCGGCAAATGGAACAACAGTATCGCGTTCCCGTCTGCGCAGTGAATTGTGCGCAGATCGGAGAAAGGGATATTGCTTGCATAATCGAGCGGCTTTTGGAGGAGTTTCCCGTACAACAAATTGATATTCGTATGCCGAATTGGATTACCGGGTTGCCGACTGCGCATCCGATTCGATCCTGTCTGATGCAATCGGTCCGAAAGAGTGCTCAAAAGATCGGGAAAATGACGACGTTGGAGGCCTTTAAGGAATCGCTCAAGGAATGCGATTATATTGAAGACTCGCACCTGGAATCGTTTTGTCCCGGTGACGGATCGGCAGTGGTGTCGTTGATGCTTCCCGGATCGCTGTATTATTCCGTTATTAGTGAAATCACAGGGCTGGATGTGACGAATGATGCGGCGTTACTGGATTTGATGATGGAGCTGACGGCGTGCAAACGTGAGTATGATAAGGTGCGCCGTGCTCTTGAGGATGTCGAAGAAACCGGCTATGGAATTGTGATGCCGAACGTAGAGGAAATGGAACTGGAAGAGCCGGAAATCATTCGCCAGAGCGGACGTTACGGCATTCGCTTGCGTGCGCAGGCGCCGTCGATTCATATGATGAAAGCGATGATCGAGACGGAAGTGTCGCCGATTGTCGGTTCGGAACGACAATCGGAAGAGCTGGTGGCATATTTGCTTCGCGAATTTGAAGAAAACCCGTCCAAAATTTGGGATTCCAACATTTTCGGCACATCGTTATATGGTCTTGTGAACGAAGGATTGCATAATAAGCTTTGTCACATGCCGACAGATGCCCGTATGAAGATGAAAGAAACCGTGGAACGAGTGATTAACGAAGGCTGCAACGGTCTGATCTGCATTATCGTCTGAACCGTTCGGCGTGATAAAGGAGTCCGGATGATACATGGAACATTATACAGATATGCCTGATTCGCCCGCATTGCCGAAGCCGACGCGTTTTCAAGGACTTCAGCTTTGGTTGGTACAAAGCTCTGTCTGCGTTCTGGCGATTTTGCTGGCTCTTTGCCTGAAGGGAATCGGCGGAGATGCCTACACAAACGTCGCAACACTGTTTTACCGTGCCATGACCGAACACAATCTGCTGTCGACACCGTTATCGAGTGCGTCTGTGGCGATGGTGAGCGGCGAAGCGTCTGAATCGGAGCCACCGTCACTTCCTGCCAACGATGCGATTATAAGCGGAAATGCGCTTTCAGTTTCCGCGTCGCCGACAGTCATCGAAGCGCCTTTACAAAACGGCGTGTTGACCTCTGCGTTCGGAAACCGAGCAGATCCGTTTGACCGTGATACTGCGGACGTGCATCACGGTGTGGATATTGCGGCACCGCACGGGACAGAACTGAAGGCAATGATGGCGGGCACGGTCATATCGGTTGGGTATGAAGAAGCGGGATACGGACATTACGTATTGGTACAAACCGATGATGCACATGCTTATTTATACGCTCACTGCTCGGAGATCCTTGTGAAAGAAGCCGATGCAGTCGAAGCGGGGCGTGTCATTGCGCTTGTTGGCAGTACAGGACGCTCCACAGGCGATCATGTGCATATAGAATGGCGGGAAAATGGAACAGCGGTGGATCCGTCGACCGTGATTCCTGACAGCACGTATGCTTAAATTTACGTTCGGCGGGATGGAATGGGCAGTCAGTCTTTGGTTTCCGTTGATCTGCTTATGGGCATTGTATGCGGAGGACGGATGCTATGTGTTGCTCGGCATAGCAGCGGCCATGATCCACGAAGCCGGTCATCTCCTGGCGCTGGTGATCGGGCGGGTGTTGCCTGAACGCATCTGTCTTTCGGCGTTTGGAATGCGCTTTGAACTGCCGTCCGTTTCCGGTGCGCTTTCCGACAGACAGCAAATCATCATGGCGGCGGCGGGACCGCTTACCAATGCTGTATGCGCCGCCTTGCTGTATCCGTGGTATCCGTCTGCGGCTGTGGTGCACGGTACGCTTGCAGTGTGGAATTTACTGCCGCTTTATCCGCTCGACGGCGAGCGGATCGTTCGATACGGACTGTTGTCTATAGTTCCTGAACACTCGGTACGGCGGGTGCAAACGATCTTGTTTTGGTTAGTATGGCCGCTTTTGTGCGGGCTGTCGCTGCTGCTGATTTGGCATAATCCCGCAGGTGGCAGTATGCTGTTTGTAGCTGTCTATATCGGGGTTGCCAATTTCATAAGGCATTAAAGATCACGTAAAACGCCATGAATGGTTTTACGTGGTTTTTTATTGGGCAAGCACAGAATATTCCTGAAGAATCTGGATGAAAAGAATTGAAAATCCTGCGAGAATACAGTATAATAACCCAAGAATGAATTTTCAGAACAGGATGAAACGGATATGAGTATGGATAAAGCTCGCTTGGAATCGTTATTTTTGAAAGTCCAGAAACCGGCGCGGTATATCGGCGGTGAACTGAACAGTGTTACGAAATGTGCGGAAGATATGGCGGTGCGCATCGCGTTTTGCTTCCCGGATCTCTATGAGGTCGGTATGTCGCATCTCGGCATGAAGATCCTGTACGGACTGTACAATCAACAGGGAGATACCTGGTGCGAACGCGTGTTTTTGCCCGACACGGATATGGAACAGCTTATGCGCGAGAACGGCATACCGCTGTATGGCTTGGAGAGTCGGGATGCGGTGGCGGATTTTGACTTTATGGCGTTTACACTGCAGTACGAAATGAGCTATACCGGTATTCTGAGCATGATGGATCTGTCGGGGATTCCGCTGAGAGCCTGCGATCGCGACGAGCGACATCCGCTCGTGATCGGCGGCGGTCCTTGCGCTTGCAATCCGGAACCTCTGGCGGACTTCTTTGATCTGTTTATCCTCGGTGAAGGGGAAGAGGTCAATCTTGAGCTGAACGATCTGTATAAAGCTCATAAGCAAAACGGATACAACAAGCAGGCGTTTTTGGAAGAGGCATGTCACATTGAGGGTGTGTACGTTCCTTCGTTTTATAAGGTGTCTTATCACGAGGATGGCACGATCAGAGAAGTGAAACCGACGCACGGCGCGCCTGCAACGGTGCGCAAACGCATTGTGCGGGATCTGGATTCCATGTATTTCCCCGAATATTTTGTTGTGCCTTACATCAATATCGTCCACGACCGCGCGATGAGCGAGATCTTTCGCGGGTGTATTCGCGGTTGCCGGTTTTGTCAGGCGGGCTTCATCTACCGTCCCGTGCGCGAGAAATCGATCGACACCATTGACCGTCAAAGCCGCTCCTTGTGTGAGAATACGGGCTACGAAGAATTTTCTCTGTCATCGTTGTCAACCAGCGATTACACCAAGCTGACAGAGCTGTTGCCGCGGTTGCTGGAATGGGCGGAGCCGCAACACACGAATATGTCTCTGCCGTCGCTTCGTGTCGATGGCTTTTCCGAGGAACTGGCGAATAAGCTCAACGTGCTTCGCCGCAGCGGTCTGACATTTGCACCCGAAGCAGGCACACAGCGTCTGCGCGATGCGATCAATAAAAATGTCACCGAAGCCGAAGTGATGGATACGGTCACGAAAGCGTTCCGCGGCGGCTGGTCCACGGTGAAACTGTATTTTATGCTGGGACTGCCGACAGAGACGATTGACGATGTAGTCGGCATTGCCAAACTGGCGCAACGGGTAGTGGAAGCATACTATCGCAATCCCGATAAGCCCAAAGGAAAGGGCGTCAGCGTGTCGGTGAGTGCATCCTGCTTTGTTCCGAAGCCGTTTACGCCGTTTCAGTGGGAACCGCAGGACACCATGGCACAGCTGGAAGAAAAGCAAAAGGCTCTGTCCTCGGCTGTCACAACGAGAAAAATCTCCTTAAGCTGGCACGATGCACAGGTCAGCTTCCTGGAAGCGGTGCTCGCGCGCGGTGACCGCCGCCTCGGCGCTGTGATTCTGGATGCTTTCCGCGCCGGTTGCAATCTGGATTCGTGGTCGGAGCATTTCCGATTTGACACCTGGATCGATACTATCCGTACACATGGACTTGACGCGGCGTTTTACGCGAATCGTCGGCGTGAAAAGGATGAGATCTTTCCGTGGGATCATCTGGATTACGGTGTGAGCAAAGCATTCTTGTGGAGAGAGAATCAAAAAGCACATGAAAGCACTACGACACCGCATTGCCGCGAACAATGCAGTGGTTGCGGCGCTACTTGCTTTAAAGGAGGTGTTTGCTTTGAACAACGTTGATACAATCCGCGTCTGCTTTTCAAAAAGCGGCAAAGCCAAATACATCTCCCATCTGGACCTGATGCGGACCATGACGCGGGTTCTTCGCCGTGCGCAAATTCCGCTGTGGTATACCGAAGGGTTCAGCAAACATCCGTACATCACCTTTGCGGCGCCGTTGTCACTTGGCTATATCGGTGAACGGGAATATATGGATTTTCGCCTGGAACAGGATATGCCGATGAATGAGGTCGTTTCACGTCTCAATGACCATATGCCTGAAGGGATTCATGTACTCTCTGCGGACCGCGCTGTACATAAAGTAGGGGAGATTGCGGCGTCGCGATGGCATCTCGTGTTCCCGGCTTCGTATCAGGAGCGTGTGATTGAGGTGTTGTCGCTGAAGGAAATAGCCGTGGAGAAGCGCACGAAGAAAGGTGCTTTGAAAACCGTTGACATTCGTCCGCTGATCATCGAAGAACATTGTGAAACACAGGGAGATTGGTTTGTGTTGGATCTGACGTTGCCGACCGGTGAGCAGACGTTGAATCCGTCGTTGCTGATTTCTTTCATCACAAACGGGGAAGATGTGCCGGTGGAAGTGACGCGACAGGCGATTTTGATGAAAAACGGAGAGATATTTGCATAATTTCTTCAAATTTCTGAAAATAATGCTTGCATATTCCGAAACACTGTGCTATAATCTCATGGTATTTGGTATCCGTGCGACTGTGAGAGGTCGTATTGGGGAAGATTGCCAAGCGAAAGCAAGACATGAAAGCGGACGGTCCTCTGCCGAAAGAAGCACGAACGTCTGAAAGAATCAGGAGGAAAAAACATGGATGCATTGAAATTGATGGCCGCTGACAGCATGAAGGAGAACGCTCCTTCTTTCTCGATCGGCGACACGATCCGCGTGGAAGTGAAGATCCGCGAGGGCGAGCGTGAAAGATTGCAGGCTTTTGAGGGCACCGTGATCGCGAAGCGCGGCAGCGGTGTGGCGGAAACCTTTACGGTTCGCCGCGTGTCCTACGGCGTTGGCGTGGAGCGTGTGTTCCCGCTGCATTCCCCGAACGTGGATTCGGTGAAGATCATTCGCCGTGGTAAGGTTCGCCGTAGCAAGCTGTACTATCTGCGTGACCGCGTGGGTAAGGCTGCTAAGGTCAAGGAGCGCCTGTAAGCTCAAAAAAGGAATGATAAAAGGAGTGGATTATTCCACTCCTTTTCCTTTTTTATAGAAAGAAAAAACGAGCGCAGCAGCGCTCGTTTTTAAAAAATAATTACTCGACAACAACGATCACGTCGCCGGTCTTGACCTTATCGCCAACAGCAACCTTGATTTCCTTGACAACGCCGTCCTTGGGGTTGGGGATG
>JAZQHP010000070.1:0-49146 GCA_045540655.1 Acutalibacteraceae bacterium | reverse complement strand
TACCGGTATGGGTCTGGAGCGTCTGGCTTGTATTATGCAGGGTGTCGGCAACCTCTTTGAAGTGGACACTGTGCAAAACATCATGAAACACATCAGCGCGATTGCGGGTGTGACGTATAAGGAAGATGAAAAGACCGACGTGTCGTTGCGCGTCATCACCGACCATATCCGTTCGACGGTCTTCATGATCGGCGACGGTGTGATGCCGTCCAACGCCGGTCGCGGCTATGTGCTTCGCCGTCTGCTCCGCCGTGCCGCGCGTCACGGTCGTTTGCTCGGTATTAAGGAGCCGTTCCTGTATAAAGTGGCGGATACGGTCATTGCCGAAAACCATGCGGCTTATCCCGAACTGGAAGACAAGAAGGACTTCATCCGCACGCTCATTGAAAAGGAAGAAGAAGCCTTCGGCAAGACCATCGATGCCGGCCTGTCTGTTCTTGATTTTATGCTGTCGGAGATGGACGGTACTGTCCTGTCGGGCGACAATGCGTTCAAGCTGTATGACACGTACGGCTTCCCGCTGGATCTGACCCGTGATATTCTGGAAGAAAAAGGCTTCACCATCGACGAAGATGCGTTCAACGCACTGATGGTCGAACAGCGTACGCGTGCACGCGATGCGCGTAAGGACGCGGGCGCGGATGCGTGGAAGGGTAAGGCGGCAGTCATTGAACAGCTGGAGGTCGGCGAATTTGTCGGTTACACCTGTCTTGAGACGCAAGCGACGGTCAAAGCGTTGGTGCGCGGCGAAGAACTGGTGGACGCTGTCACCGAAGGCGACGAAGCGATTGTGGTGCTGGATGTGACCCCGTTCTATGCGCAGAGCGGTGGTCAGGAGGGCGACGTCGGCACAATCGTTGCCGAAGGCGGCACTTTTGAAGTGTATGAAGCGTTTAAGGGCGCGAACGGCGTCATTGCACACGGCGGTGCACTTGTCGGCGGTGACCTCCGCGTGGGCGATACCGTGACCGCGACTGTCAACCGCACGGCTCGTCACGCGACGATGCGTAACCATACGGCGGCGCACCTGTTGCAGGCGGCTCTGCGTCAAGTGCTCGGCACGCACGTGGAACAAGCGGGTCAGATGGTGGATGACAACCGTGTGCGTTTTGACTTTACTCACTTTGTCGCGATGACTCCCGAAGAACTGACGCAGGTGGAAGACCTTGTCAACGGCTGGATCATGGATGCCATTGCAACCGATGTGCGTGAGATGCCGATTGAAGACGCGAAGAAGCTCGGCGCGATGGCGCTGTTCGGCGAAAAATACGGCGATGTGGTCCGCGTGGTCAGCGTTCCCGGCGTATCGGTGGAATTCTGCGGCGGCACACATGTTCCGAACACCGCCAATCTCGGCTTGTTCCGTATTGTGACGGAAACCTCCGTGGCGGCGGGTGTGCGCCGTATTGAAGCGGTGACCGGTTTGCACGTGAAGGATCTGCTGGATCAGTATACGGCGCAGATGAACGAAACCGCGCGTATTATGAAAGCAAACTCCAAGGATGATCTGGTGCGTCGTGCTACGCAGATCGTCGCGGAAATGAAAGAACTGCAGAGCAAGCTGACCGAAGCGGAAAACAAGCTGGCGAGCGGTCGTATTCAGGATCTCCTCCAGAACTCGACGGACTATCGCGGTCTGAAGGTGATTGTCACCATGTTCTCCGATGTCACCAACGACGCGCTCCGTGCGTTGGCGGATCGTTGTCGCGATATGAATCAGGATAACCTGGTGGTGCTGTTTGCGGGTGTACGCGCGGCGGAAAATGCCGTTACGCTGTGCTGCTGTTGCGGCAAGGAAGCGATTGCGCGCGGTGCGCACGCGGGCACGATTGTGCGTGAAGCGGCGGCGATCTGCGGCGGACGCGGCGGCGGACGCGCCGACATGGCGATGGCCGGCGGCAAGGATATCACTAAGGTGGACGAAGCGCTCTACTCCGTGAATGATATTCTCGACAAACTTCTCAAAGACTGATTCACAGAAAGGCGGCTTACCATGGATTGCTTGTTTTGTAAGATCGTAGGCGGAGAGATTCCGAACAAGACGGTTTATGAAGACGATCAGGTTCTGGCTTTTTATGATATCGACCCGAAAGCACCGGTGCACGTACTGGTGATTCCGAAGGTGCATATCAGCGGCGCGGCGGCGGTGACAAGCGATACTGCCGCGGTTGTGGGGCATATTTTTGAGGTGATTCCCCGCATCGCTGAACAACTCGGTGTGACCGATTACCGCGTTGTGACCAATAACGGCGTCGATGCCGGACAAACGGTACACCATCTGCATTTTCATATTCTCGGCGGACGTGTGCTTGGAGAAATGGGCTGATCGCACATGAAGTACATTGTTTTGGATCTGGAATGGAACGGCGCTTTTTCCAAAAAGGCGCACGGCTATTTCAATGAAATCATCGACGTCGGTGCTGTGGCGCTGGATGAGTCCATGCAGGAGATCGACTCGTTTCATCGGGTGATTCAGCCGGTGGTCAGCAAAAAGCTCTCGTCGCTCGTTAAGGAACTGACGCATATCACACAAGAAGAACTGGACGAACACGGCGCGACCTTTGATCAAGTGATGTCCTCGTTTGCCGCGTGGGCGGGCGAGGATGCCGCGCTTCTGACGTGGAGCAATACCGATCTGATGGTGCTCATGGAGAACTACACATTCTTTAAAGGGCATCCGCGCATCCCGTTTATGAAGTATTATGTCGATATTCAGCCTTATTGCCAGCGGCAAATGGGCGTGGATACGTCGCAGCAGATGGGTCTTTCGCGGGCGTGTGAGCATTTGGGCATCAGTGCGGAAGACAGCGCGTTGCATCGCGCATTGGACGATAGCCGTCTGACGGCGGCGGTGTTCCGCAAGCTGTATGATCCCGAGACGTTTGCGCCGTGTCTGCGCGAGACGAACGACGAGTTTTATGCGCGCATTCTTTTCAAGCCGACGATCGTGGATGATATCGACAGCCCGCTGATCAAACGAAGCGACCTGTGCTTTGTTTGTCCCGATTGCGGCAAAAATCTCCATCGGAAATCGAAATGGAGCTTTTATGCGCGTCATTTCTGCGCGGATTTCACCTGTCGCACCTGTCAGAAGGTGTTTGTGGCGCGTGTACAGTATAAACAGACCTACGACGGCGTGATTGTAAAGCGTAAATTGAAGGAAAAGATCAAAAAAGTTCCACAAACCCCTGCGGATGCGGAAGAAGTGACAAATTTGTGATACTTTCAGGTGGAACTTATTGACTTTTACGGTCAGGTTTTGTATAATTCATTTTGTATAATTCATTCGGATATCGTTGAACAGGGAAGAGGGATGACGATGCAACTTCTCAAGGATCGCATTGCCAGAGACGGCGTTGTCCGTGCGGGCAATGTGCTGAAAGTGGACAGCTTTCTGAATCATCAGATGGACGTAGAGCTGTTTGATGAAATGGGGCGCGAGTTTGCGCGTCGTTTTGCGGATGAAGGCATCACCAAGATCGTGACGATCGAAGCGTCCGGCATCGGCATTGCGTGTCTCGCGGGACTGCATTTCCGTGTTCCCGTGGTGTTTGCAAAAAAGTCGCAAACCAGCAATCTGGATCCCGACACGTTCCAGGCACCTGTTCATTCCTACACGCACAATACCGATTACATGGTGCGCATCTCGAAGAAGTACCTGTCGCCGGAGGACCGCGTCTTGATTATTGACGATTTCCTGGCAAACGGGGAAGCGGTCAACGGTCTGCGTTCGATCGTCGAACAGGCGGGTGCGACCCTGTGCGGTGTCGGTATTGCTGTGGAAAAAGGATTCCAGCCCGGCGGGCGCGACCTGCGTGAGCAAGGAATTCATTTGGAATCGCTGGCGATCATCGATTCCATGGATGACGGGCAGATCGTGTTTCGCGATTGATCCGTAGTTAACGTGTGGTTTATATATTTATATATTCCAAAAAACATTTAGGAGGCATTCCAGATGAAAAAGATTTTGGCACTGTTCCTGGCCGCCATGATGCTGTTTGCATTTGTCGGCTGCGCGGGTACTCCCGGTACGGAAGATCCTGCGAACCCCGATCAAACGGGCAACGAAGTGACCGATCTGAAGGTCGGTTTCATCTTCCTGCACGACGAGAACTCCACCTATGACAAGAACTTTATCGACGCGGCTGTCAAGGCTTGCGAAAACATGGGTGTGACCATGGTTCAGAAGACGCAGATCCCCGAGTCTACCGAGGCTTACGAGGCTGCAAAGGAACTCATCGAAGTCGATGACTGCAACATCATTTTTGCGGACAGCTTCGGTCATGAGTCCTTCCTGCTGCAAGCGGCGAAAGAGTATCCCGACGTGCAGTTCTGCCACGCGACCGGTACTCAGGCTCACACCGCGGGTCTTGCGAACTTCCACAACGCGTTTGCGTCCATCTACGAAGGCCGCTACATGGCGGGTGTTGTTGCCGGTCTGAAGCTCAATGAGATGATGGCGGCGGACGACACCATCGTTCCGAAAATGGGTTACGTCGGCGCGTTCACCTTTGCGGAAGTTATGTCCGGTTACACCTCGTTCTACCTCGGCGCGAAGTCCGTTTGCCCCGAAGTGACGATGGATGTCAAGTTCACCGGCAGCTGGTACGACGAGCAGCTTGAGAAGCAAGCGGCGCAGGCTCTGATCGACGGCGGTTGCGTCCTGATCAGCCAGCACGCGGACTCCATGGGCGCTCCTACCGCTTGCGAAAACGCGGGTGTTCCCAACGTTTCCTACAACGGTTCTACCGGCGCTGCTTGCCCCAACACCTTCCTGGTGTCTTCCCGCATCAACTGGGTGCCGTACTTTGAGTACATGATCACCTGCATGAAGGAAGGCAAAGCGATCGATACCGACTGGATCGGTACGCTGGATAACGGCGCTGTTGCGCTGACCGAGCTTGGTACGGCTGTTGCTGAAGGCACGGCGGACAAGCTGGCGGAAGTGGAAGCCGGTCTGAAGGACGGCTCCATCAAGGTGTTTGATACCGCGAACTTCACCGTGGGCGGCGAAGCTGTTACCACCTACATGGCGGACGTGGATACCGACGAGAATTTCACCCCCGACACGGAGGCGATTGCTGACGGTTACTTCCACGAGTCCGAGTATCGTTCGGCTCCGTACTTCGATGTCCGCATCGACGGCATCACGCTGCTTGACGAAAACTACGGCTAATAGTGTATAAAACCGCGTGTAAGGCGGGGCGCGAACCGCCCCGCCTTCCGCGTGTTTTAGATGCTGCTGTATTCAAAGAGGTTTTGACACCGAAACGCCTTTGAATATAGCAGGATGAACGCAAACGTTTTTTAGGAGGAGGAAATCAGGATGTCCGATAAAGTGGCACTGCAATTGAAAAACATCTCCAAACGGTTTGGTTCGGTTGTCGCAAACCACAATGTGAATCTGACCGTGAATAAAGGGGAGATTTTGTCCATTCTGGGCGAAAACGGAAGCGGCAAAACCACTCTTATGAACATGATTTCGGGTATTTATCATCCCGACGAAGGGCAGATTTTTATCAATGGTAAAGAGGCGGTGATCTCGTCTCCGCGCGATGCTTTTGATTATAAAATCGGCATGATCCATCAGCACTTCAAACTTGTGGACGTATTCACCGCCACGGAAAACGTGGTGCTCGGTTTGGAAGAGGACGGACGTTACAGCCTGAAGGACGCTGAAAAACGCGTCAAGGCGATCTGCGATCAGTACGGCTTTGAGCTTGATCCCAAAAAGAAGATTTATACGATGGCGGTGTCCGAAAAACAAACCGTTGAAATCGTAAAGGTGCTGTACCGCGGCGCGGATATTCTGATTCTGGACGAACCGACCGCTGTGCTGACGCCGCAGGAGACGCAAAAGCTGTTTGCTGTGTTGCGTCGTATGCGTGATGACGGCAAGGCAATCATCATCATTACCCACAAAATGCACGAGGTGCTGTCGCTGTCCGACCGTGTGGCGGTGCTTCGTAAGGGTGAATACATCGCCACGGTCAACACGGCACAGACCTCGGAAAGCGAACTGACCGAAATGATGGTGGGGCAGAAGATCAACCTGAACATCGACCGCAGTGAGCCGAAAAACCCGCAACCGCGTCTCGAGGTACATCATATCAACTGTTCCAACCGCGAAGGCGTCAAAGTGCTTGACGACGTCACCTTCACGGCATATTCGGGCGAGATCCTCGGCATCGCAGGTATTGCGGGCAGCGGTCAGCGTGAACTGCTGGAATCCATTGCCGGTTTGCAGCGACTGGATGACGGCGCGATTTTGTACAACAATCCTAAAACGGGCAAATCCGAAAGCCTGCGCGATAAAACCCCCGTGCAGATCCGCGAACTCGGCGTGCGTCTGTCGTTTGTCCCTGAGGATCGTCTCGGTATGGGTTTGGTCGGCAATATGGATATTATTGACAATATGATGCTTCGCAGCTATCGACGTGGTAAATCGGTGTTTCTGGAGGGCAGTGCTCCGAAATCCCTTGCCGAGGACATCGTTGAACAACTTGATGTGGTCACGCCCGGCATCACGACACCTGTCCGCCGCTTGTCGGGCGGTAACGTACAGAAGGTGCTGGTCGGTCGTGAGATCGCCGCTTCGCCGACCGTGCTGATGGCGGCGTATCCTGTGCGTGGTCTGGATATCAATTCCTCGTACACGATCTATCGCCTGCTTAATGAACAGAAAGCCAAGGGCGTCGCTGTCATCTTTGTCGGCGAGGATCTGGATGTGCTGCTGGAACTTTGTGACCGCATTCTGGTGATCGGCTCCGGTCGCATCACCGGTTTTGTAGATGCCCGTCATACCACCAAAGAAGAGATTGGTGTGCTGATGACCAAAACCGTCGGAGAAGGGAGTGAAGCCCAATGACAAAACAACAGGGTACCAAAAAGCACCGTGAACCGTTGATTTATATCGCCAAGCGCGATGAATTGGCATGGTGGAAGGTGTGGTTGATCCGTCTGGCAGCGATTGCTGTCGGTATGCTGGTCGTCGGGGTTTTGTCCATGCTTCTGACGGGAGACAGCTTCGGTAATATTTACGATACGATGTTCCGCGGCGCGTTCGGTAAACTGCTCCAAGGCAAAACGACCATGCTCTGGCCGTTCCTGCAAAAAACCGCCATTCTGCTGTGCTTGTCCCTGGCGGTTGCTCCCGCATTTAAAATGCGCTTCTGGAACTGCGGCGCGGAAGGTCAGGCGCTGATCGGCGGTCTGGCGGCCATGGTCTGCATGATGAAGCTCGGCGGCAAAATGCCCGAGTGGTTGCTCGTAATTGTGGTGATTCTCGCCAGCGTTGTGGCGGGCGCTGTATGGGGCTGGATTCCCGCCATCTTCAAAGCGAACTACAACACCAACGAAACGCTGTTTACGTTGATGATGAACTATGTGGCAACCCAGCTCGTGCTGTATTACATCAACATTTCCAGCGGCGGTTCGCAGGTGATTCAGCCTGTGCTGACAGGTGCGTTGCCGCAGATCGGCAATCAGAAATATCTGCTGAATATTCTGATTGTAGCGGTATTGATGATAGGTATGTACATCTATCTGAAATACAGTAAACACGGCTATGAGATCTCGGTTGTCGGCGAAAGTCACAGCACGGCGCGCTATGTCGGCATCAATGTCAAGACCGTGATGATGCGTACCATGTTGATTTCCGGCGCGCTTTGCGGTATTGCGGGTATGCTTCTGGTGGCAGGTACCGACCATTCCATCAATGAAAATACCGTTGGCGGCCAGGGCTTTACCGCGATTATGATTGCCTGGCTCGGTCAGCTCAATCCCTTTGTCATGGCGCTCATGTCCATGCTTGTGATCTTCATTCAGCTGGGTACGGCGAAGGTGGCAAATGCCTTCTTCATCAGCGATGCGCTGGCGGACATTGCTTGCGGTATCGTGATCCTGTTCCTGGTTGGTTGTGAATTCTTTGTCCGTTATTCCGTTAAAATCCGTCACACGAAAAAGGAGGGGAAGGCATGATTGCTTCGTTTATCAGTAGTGCAATTCCTCTCGGCGTGCCGCTTTTGTACGGCTCGACGGGCGAAATCATCACCGAAAAATCCGGTCACCTGAACCTCGGTATTCCCGGTATCATGTACGCGGGCGGTATCGGCGGCGTCATCGGTGCGTTCCTGTACGAAAACTCCGGTATGCTCGCGCTCGCGGATGACAGCGCGTTTTACGGATTCCTGATTCCGTTTCTGGCCGTGCTGATTCCGTTGCTGTCGTCGGTGGCGGCGTCGCTTCTGATGGGACTGATTTACTGCTTCCTGACGGTGACTCTCCGCGCGAATCAGAACGTGACCGGTCTTGCGTTGACTACGTTCGGTATCGGCATCGGTAACTTCTTCGGTGGCTCGCTCATCAAACTGACGGGCAGTGATATGCCGTCCATCATTCTGACGCAGACCAGCTTGTATTTCCGTACAAGCCTGCCTGTGGCGGATAAACTCGGCTGGTTCGGCGAAATCTTCCTGTCTCACGATTTCCTGACCTATTTGTCGATCATCATTGCGGTGATCGCGGCAATTGTGCTCAATCGTACGCGTGTCGGTCTGAATCTGCGTGCAGTGGGTGAGAATCCTGCAACAGCCGACGCGGCGGGTATCAATGTAACGCGCTATAAATACACGGCTACCTGCGTCGGCAGTGCCATTGCGGGACTCGGCGGTTTGCAGTACGTGATGGCATACGCCAACGGCGTGTGGTCGAACGATGCGTTCGGCGACCGTGGTTGGATGGCGATTGCTCTTGTTATTTTTGCGCTCTGGAAACCGGCGATGGCGATCTTCGGCTCGTTCCTGTTCGGCGCGCTTTGCAACGTGACATTCTATGCCGAGGGTCTCGGAAACAGTAAGCAGCTGTTCTATATGTTGCCTTATGTGGTAACGATCATCGTGCTGATCATTACCAGTATGTGCAAAAAGCGTGAACATCAGCCGCCGGAAGGTCTCGGCTTGCCGTATTTCCGCGAGGATCGATAAGTTCCGGGTCAAAAATTTACACATAAAAAAGAGAGAGCATTGCGGCTCTCTCTTTTTTTGTGTGTAAACTATTATTTGTCGCCTTCAAAATACTTGGCGTATTTCTCAGCATACTCGCGGGCAAAGCCTTGCATCGCATCCATTTTCGTTTCGATATCGGTGACCAGCTTAATCTGCGTACGGGTGCGGCGCAGGTTCTGACCGTCGTAATCGATGTGGAAGTAGGTGTCTCCGTTAAGATAGTCCGTCAGGAAGCGGGAGGCCAGTTCCAGTGTCAGGATTTTGGCGCTGATCGGCATCATTTCGATTTCCTTTTCAGTCAGCAGGCTGTGAGTGCCTTTGATGAAACCTTTGGTGAACAGGCGATATTTTTCAATGTCCATAAAGACCTTGTCCAGATCCTGTTCGTCCTCGGCGGCGGCACAGGAGCCGCTGCGGATGGCATCGCCGAAATCATAGAGCGACGAGCCGGGCATGACCGTGTCGAGGTCGATGACACAGATAGCCTTGTCGGTGTCTTTATCGAACAATACGTTGTTGATCTTGGTGTCGTTGTGGGTAAC
Source organism: Acutalibacteraceae bacterium (assembly GCA_045540655.1). GTDB lineage: Bacteria > Bacillota > Clostridia > Oscillospirales > Acutalibacteraceae > RGIG1959. The sequence continues at coordinate 39,599 of JAZQHP010000070.1, read as the reverse complement.
ACGCCAGGGAATTTCGCCGTTTTCCAGCGCGTGAACAATGGCGCCGGCTTCCGCTTCGCGGGACAAAATGAAGTCCACTTCGGCTTTCACAGATTTGAGTCGTCCGACGCGGTCGGCGTCGATGGCTTCGTGCAAGGCCTGCATGCGGGAAACCGTGTTGTGGAAATTCGGGATGGTTTCAAACAGTGTCGTAGCGTTGTACTCATTCAGATACAACTGAAATTCACCGAACGCCCGTCCTGCCTCAAAGATATGGTCTTTGGTCGGGGCAATATTATAGGCGATCGCGTCGTCGATGTATTCATAGCAACGCCAGAAGCCGTCAATCTCGCTTTCATAATACGGCTTGCCGTCATGAGATACCGAGAAGGACAGGACACGGCGGGAATAGGCACCGTTTTGAGAAATCAGGATTTTTTTGATATACTCCGTGACATGAATGATGTTTTCCATCACATGATAGGGCTCACGGAATACGTTCGTGTTAATCTTCTGGACGACGTATTTGTTATACGTTCCGTCACAGAGATCCATGGTGACCAGGTAGGTGCGATTGATAATACCCGCGCAGATTTCGGTGTGGCAGTGGTACTTGCCGGGGATTTGGAACTGCGAAACAATATGTTCCATAAATTGCTTGCTTTGCATAAGCTCCCCTCCTAAAAAAGTGGTGCATTGCTCGTTGGCAATACCTATAAAATTATTATATTCTAAATGTGGCAAAATATCAAGTAAAAAAATTGACACATAATAGAACAGGCACAGAAACCGCCTTGCAGAACAGTTTCTGTGCCTGTAACATTAAAGAAACGAATCAACGGGACGACTTCACGCGATAAGAAAGCGTCATCAGACTGTCGCCGAGGTGCACGTTTTCGACGACGGTGTCGGGATCCGATGTCGCAATATCGTAGTGGCTGAAGTTCCAGAACGAGCGGATGCCGAGCCCCTGCACGCGTTCGACAATCTCTTGTGCCGCCTCGTAGGGAATACAGAGGATTGCCAGCTGCGGGTGTTGCTGACGGCAAAAAGCATCCAGTGTATTCATGTCCTCTACAGTCAGATCCCGTACATTCCGACCGATTACATCGGGGGAGGAATCGAACACGGCGGTCAGGCGAAAGCCTCGTTGCTCAAAATCCAGATGGTTGGCGATGGCGCGACCGAGATTACCGGCACCGATCAGAATGGCGTCGTAAATATCATGCAGACCCAGAATCTTGCCGATTTCCTCGTGAAGCTGTTCGACCATATAGCCGTAGCCTTGCTGACCGAATCCGCCGAAGCAGTTGAGATCCTGTCGGATCTGCGATGCGGTAAGCCCGAGAATCGCCGACAGTTCTCCTGAACTGACACGCACAACGCCTTTTTTCAGCAACTCATCCAAAAAACGATAGTAGCGAGGCAAACGACGGATAACCGCCATAGATATGTCATTGGAGCGTGCCATAGAACCCCTCTTTATCCTTAAGATTTGTTTTGCTCACGGGTATAATCCAGAAGTCCGCCTGCGAGCAGCATGTCGACCTGGCGACGGGAGAAACCGCTGTTGAGCGCAATGGTTTTGCCGGTGGTTTTGTTCTCGAGTACGATATCTTCGCCACGTTCCAGCTTTTCACGGATATCGGGCAGGCACAGCGTGTCGCCCAGCGAAATCGCATCGTAGTCGGCTTCGTTGACAAAGGTCAGCGGGACAATGCCGGCGTTGATGAGGTTTGCTACATGGATGCGGGCGAAGGATTTCACGATCACAGCCTTGATGCCGAGATAGAGAGGTGCCAACGCCGCGTGTTCGCGCGAACTGCCTTGACCATAGTTGATACCGCCGATAATAATGCCGTTGCCTGCCGCCTTACAACGCGCGGGGAATTCCTCGTCGCAACGGGTGAAGCAGTGCTCCGAGATGGCGGGGATGTTCGAGCGAAGCGGGAGGATTTTGGCGCCGGCGGGCATGATGTGGTCGGTGGTGATGTTGTCGCCGACCTTCAGCATGACATCGGCTTCGATGGTGTCAGCAAGAGGAGCGGTCTGCGGGAACGGCTTGATGTTCGGGCCACGCAGGATTTCCACTTGCTCCATGTCTTCGGGGGCGGCGGGTTCCAGGATCATGTTGTCGTTGATAAGGAACGACTTGGGCATTTCAATTTCCGGCGCCTTTCCAAGCGTGCGGGGATCGGTCAACACGCCCGTCAACGCGGATGCCGCCGCCACTTCGGGACTGACGAGATAGACCTGACCGTTGGCGGTGCCGGAACGACCTTCAAAGTTGCGGTTGAACGTACGCAGAGACACGCCTGCGCTGTTGGGGGACTGCCCCATACCGATGCACGGACCGCACGCGCATTCCAGAATACGTGCACCGGCGGCGATCAGATCGCCGAGCGCACCGTTTTGGGCGAGCATGTTGTACACCTGCTTGGAGCCGGGCGCGATCGACAGGCTGACATCGGGATGCACCGCCTTGCCTTTGAGAATCGCCGCCACTTTCAGCATATCGGACAGCGAGCTGTTCGTGCAGGAGCCGATGCAGCACTGATCCACCTTGATTTCACCGATTTCTTCGAGCGTTTTCACCGCGTCGGGAGAGTGGGGGCAAGCCGCCATCGGTACCAGTGCCGACAGGTCAATATCAATGATTTCATCGTATTGAGCGTCGTCGTCGGGTTTGAGCTCCACCCAGTCTTCGCCGCGACCCTGTGCTTCCATGAACGCGCGGGTGATGTCATCGGACGGGAAAATGGACGTAGACGCGCCGAGCTCCGCGCCCATGTTGGTGATGGTCGCACGCTCGGGGACGCTCAGCGTCTTCACGCCTTCGCCGCCGTATTCAATGATTTTGCCGACGCCGCCTTTGACGGACATACGGCGCAACACTTCAAGGATCACGTCTTTTGCCGCGACCCAATCGGACAGCTTGCCGGTCAGATTGACGCGCACCATCTTGGGCATGGTAATGTAGTAGGTGCCGCCGCCCATGGCGACCGCCACGTCCAGACCGCCCGCGCCGAACGCCAGCATACCGATGCCGCCGCCGGTCGGCGTATGGCTGTCGGAGCCGATCAGCGTTTTGCCGGGAATGCCGAAGCGCCCCAGGTGCACCTGATGGCAGATGCCGTTACCGGGACGCGAAAAATAGATGCCGTGTTTTTTACAGACCGACTGAATATAGCGGTGGTCATCCGCATTTTCAAAACCGGTCTGAAGCGTGTTGTGGTCAATGTATGCCACCGAACGCTCGGTTTTAACGCGCGGCACGCCGATGGCTTCAAATTCCAGATATGCCATCGTGCCCGTCGCATCCTGCGTCAGCGTCTGATCGATTTTCAGACCGATCTCACTGCCCACGGTCATTTCGCCGCAGACCAGGTGATCGCGAATGCATTTTTGTGCCAAGGTAAGACCCATAAGGATCCCTCCGTTCTTTATTATAATTTAAACGAAATCAATTCATTATAACGCTCCGAGGGGGAGTTTGTCAATTGTTCGACAATGTTTTTTAGAAGAATCGCAAAATTTAGGATTTAAAAGGGTATATCGGCAAAAAAACCTTGTAGAATTCCGTAAAGAATGCTATAATATTTGTATATGTACCTGCATATCGTGTCTGCCCTTCGGTTACGCTAATCGCTGAGAAGGGGGAACGATTCTATGAAACGAATTTCGATGTCTGCCGCCCTGCCGCCGGAAGACAAAATCGAGCGGGCGTTGGCACAGTGTCAGTTAAAGGATCTTGTCGAAACCGGATCGGTAACAACCTTTAACGGTAAGCACCTGATTTACTGTCTGACCATCATCGGTCAGATCGAAGGGCACTATACGTTGTCGCCCGACAACAAAAGCACCAAGTACGAACATGTGATTCCGCAGTTGGTGGCAATCGAGGAAAACGCCGATATCGACGGTCTGTTGATCTTGCTCAACACCGTCGGCGGCGATATTGAAGCGGGGCTGGCGCTGGCGGAGCTGATCGCCGGCATGAAAAAGCCGACGGTGTCGCTCGTGCTCGGCGGTGGCCATTCCATTGGGGTGCCGCTGGCGGTATCGGCAAAAAAATCGTTTATTGCACCGTCCGCTACCATGATGCTTCATCCCGTGCGCACCAACGGCATGGTGCTCGGCGTGCCGCAGGCGTTTTCCTATTTCCGAAAAATGCAGGAACGGATCACGCGGTTTGTAACCGACAATTCGCGCATGTCGTTTGCACGGTTTGATGAATTGTGCATGGAAACCGACGAGCTCGTCACCGATGTCGGAACGGTGCTCGAAGGGGAACAGGCGGTTTCCGAAGGGCTCATTGATTCGCTCGGATCGCTGTCGGATGCTTTTGAAGCGCTCTACGATATGATCGAATCGCAAACACATTATTAACGGCGCGTTTCGCGTCGTACATAGCATGGAATGATTCGCAAAACAAGCGTTACATACAAAGAAGGAGACATTATGGCCAAGAAACAAACCAAAAAGAAATCCACCGCGGCGAAACCGTCCAAAAAGCAGGCGGAACAGCAGGTGACCAACCGCAAGCGGATGACCGCCGTCATTTTGTTTGCGGCATCGGTGCTGACCCTCTTTTTTGCGATTATTGCCGCAGAGGATGCGCTGCTCTGGAACGTCATTCACAAAGGGTTGCTCGGACTGTTTGGCTTCGGAGCGTATTTCATTCCCGTGATTATGGCGGTCACGGCGGTGTGGATCGCGACCGACAACGAAAATCTGTCCATCAGCAAGCGGCTGATTTCGATCGGCGCGGTGCTGTTGCTGGCAGAAACCGTTCTGGCGGTATTTTCTTATAACGTCGGCGCCGCCGCTTTCGGCGAAGCCATTCGTCATGCCTATGAAAGCGGCGTGGAGCTCTTTCAAGGCGGCGGACTCAACGGCGGTGTGCTCGGTATGTTACTCGGCTATCCGCTGGAACTGCTCATGAGCGATCTCGGCGCGAAAATCATTCTGATTCTGGTGCTGTTTGTACTGGTGATGTGGATCACCAAAGCATCCCTTATGACGCTGCTTAAACCGGTGCAGGACACCGCCCGTAAGACGCGAGATAAGATTCGTCAGACAAAAGAAGCGTTTGCGCAAGAGGATGCGGAGTTTGAGGATGACCTTCCTGCGAAGAAGCCGTCGGGGACACCGAAAAAAGAGTCCCGTTCGCCGATTGATATCGATCTTGATGAAGCCCCCGATCTGCCGCCGAAAAAGGATGCCAAAGCGGCATTTGCCGAGGCGGTGGATGAGGTGCATCGCGGACGCGATCTGCCGCAAGTCCGCATTGATGATATCATCGGGCGTACGCTCGATAACACCGAAAAGCCCGCGCCTGCCGCGGAGGAGGAAAGCGAGCCTGCCATGACGCGTGAGGAAGTACGTGCGGAAGAGGCGCAGGTCGCAAAGATGATCGAAGAGCAGGAGCCTGTCAAGGAAAGCTATACCTATCCGCCGCTGTCGTTGTTGCAACGTCCGACCGCGTCCAACGACCGTACGGCGCGCGAGGAAATGCAAACCAACGCCGAACTGCTGGAACAGACGCTCAAGGAATTCGGCATCAGTGCCCGCGTGGTGGATATTTCACGCGGTCCGTCGGTCACACGGTATGAATTGCAACCCAACGCAGGCGTGAAAATCAGCCGCATCACGAATCTTGCGGACGATATCGCCCTGCGTCTTGCCACGACCGGCGTGCGTATTGAAGCGCCTATCCCCAACAAGGCGGCGATCGGTATCGAGGTGCCCAACAAGGCTCGCGGCGGTGTTTGCTTGCGCGAACTGCTGGACAGCGATGAATTTTCGAGCCAGTCCAACCGCCTGACGGTGGCGCTCGGACGTGATATCAGCGGTCAGATCGTTCTGGCGGATCTGGCGGCGATGCCGCATCTGCTGATCGCAGGCACGACGGGATCGGGTAAATCGGTGTGCACCAACTCGATGATCCAGAGCGTGTTGTTCCACAGCTCTCCCGAAGAGGTGCGCATGATTCTGATCGATCCCAAGCAGGTTGAATTCAGCATGTATAACGGCATTCCGCATCTGCTGGTGCCGGTCGTCACCAATCCGCGTAAAGCGGCAGGTGTGCTCGGTTGGGCTGTCACGGAAATGGTGAATCGCTATAACACCTTCATGGAGAATAACGTGAAGGATATCAAATCGTATAACAAGCTCGCCAAAACCAGCGATACGTTGCAGACCATGCCGTTGATTCTGATCGTGATCGACGAGCTTTCCGATCTGATGATGGCGGCGGGCAAGGAAGTGGAAGATTCCATTGTCCGCCTGGCGCAGATGGCGCGTGCGGCGGGTATGCATCTGGTGATTGCGACCCAGCGTCCGTCCGTGGACGTTATCACCGGTCTGATCAAAGCGAACATTCCCAGCCGACTGGCGTTGACTGTTGCATCGGCGGTCGATTCGCGCACCATCCTGGATACGGGCGGTGCGGAAAAACTGCTTGGTCGCGGTGATATGTTGTTCCATCCCGTCGGGCTTGCCAAACCGATCCGTGTGCAAGGATGCTTTGTGTCCGAGGAAGAAATCACGGCAGTGGTGGAATTTCTCAAGACGTCGTCGACCGCGCAGTACGATGAGCAGGTTATGGATGAGATTGATCGTCAGGCGCAAGCGACGGAAAAAGCAGAGACGAAAGAGGAGTCGTCGGATGAAGCGGATGAAATGCTGCCGCAGGCGATTCAGGAGGTCGTCGACGCCGGACAGGCATCGGTGTCGCTGTTACAACGCCGTCTGAAGGTCGGCTATGCCCGTGCGGGACGATTGATCGATGAAATGGAGCAACGCGGCATTGTCGGTCCGTACGAGGGCAGTAAACCGCGCCAGGTGTTGATCACCCGCCAGCAATGGCTGGAAATGCAGAACAACCGTCCCGAAACGGACGACGAATAAAACGAATACAGAGGAGAGTCGCTTTATGAATCGCAGTGCAGGTGTTCTGATGAATGTGTCATCATTGCCCGGACCTTACGGAATCGGTGTCTTCGGCAAAGAGGCAAAAGATTGGATTGATCGGTTGGAAGCCATGCGTTTTTCCGTGTGGCAGGTCCTGCCGTTTACGATGGTGAATATGGACAACTCTCCGTATGCGAGTTGCAGTGCTTTTGCGGGCAATCCGCTGTATATCGACCCGCGCGGTTTGGTGGAAGACGGATTGGTCACCGCCAAACAAGCGGCAACGTGCGAATATGACGGCACGCCGTATACGACCGCTTATGATTTCGCGAAGGAAAAGCGTATGGCACTGCTGAAAACAGCGTATACCAAAGCGAAGCCTGCCGTGATGCGCAAGGTGCAAGCTTTTGCCGATCAGCACGCGTGGGTGGAGGAGTTTGCGCTGTTTATGGCGTTGAAAAAGGCACAAAAGGATGCACCTTGGTGGGAATGGCCGACGGAGCTTGCCGATTACAAGCGAGCAGTGACTGTCGCGGAGGAGTACGCGAAGGATGCCGGGTTCTGGAAATTTGTCCAGTATCTGTTCTTCCGTCAATGGGAGGATATCCGTACATATGCCAACGAACACGGTGTGCGTATTCTCGGCGATATGCCGATATACGTGAGCATGGATAGTGCCGATGCATGGGCGCATCGGGATTTGTTCTGCATTGATCAGCGCACCTTCCGCCCGGACAAGGTGGCGGGAGTTCCGCCGGATTATTTTTCGGCGGACGGTCAGCTTTGGGGGAATCCGCTTTACGATTGGAAGGCGATGAAAGCCGACGGATATCGCTGGTGGATTGACCGCGTAAAAGCGGCGTTTGACGTGTATGATAGTGTCCGCATCGACCATTTCCGCGCGTTTGCATCCTATTGGGCGGTTCCTGCGGATGCCGAAACCGCCAAAGAAGGCGAGTGGGAGATTGGTCCCGGTCAGGAGTTGTTTGACACTATCGCCGCGGCTTTTGATGAAGAGCTGTCCATCGTTGCCGAAGATCTCGGCACGTTCGGTGAGGATGTTGTCGCGTTGTTGGAGTCGTCGGGATTTCCCGGCATGCGTGTGATTCAGTTCGGATTCGATCCGAACGGCGACAGCACGCATCTGCCGCATAACTATCCCCGTAACACCGTTGCCTATGTCGGCACGCATGATAATAACACCCTTCTCGGCTGGCTTTGGGAAGCACAGGAGCACGAGCGCCGCTTTGCGCTGGATTACTGTGGCTTTGACGGTCATGATTGGGGCGAAGGTGGTTACTACAGCCGCTCTTGCCGCCGGATCACCGAAACGGTGTGGCGCAGTGCCGCGGCGCTGTCGGTGATCGCGTTCCAGGATATGTGCGGCTTCGGTTCGGATGCACGCATGAACATTCCCGGTGTTGCCGAAAAGAACTGGTGCTTCCGCACGACACAGGAAACCATTGATAACATGGATCATGCGTATTTTGCGCATATCAATCGCTTGTTCCGTCGCGGTTGAGGAGAGACTGATATTACATAAGGACTGTAGAGTATGGCGTTTTTACCGTTGACAACCGAAGAGATGCGCGCACGCGACTGGCACTATCCCGATTTTGTGGTGGTGACAGGCGATGCGTATGTGGATCATCCGAGCTTCGGCACGGCGATTATCTCGCGCGTGCTGGAAGCAGAGGGGTTTCGCGTGTGCATTGTGGCACAGCCGCAAAGTCCGCAGGATATTCAGCGATTCGGCAAACCGCGTTACGGCTTTTTTGTCAACGGCGGTAACATCGATTCGATGGTCGCTCATTACACCGCCGCAAAACGCAAACGCAGTCAGGATGCGTATTCTCCGGGCGGCGTTATGGGACTTCGCCCCGATCGTGCCACGATGGTATATTCCCGCTGGATCCGTGAACAATACGGTACGGAGATTCCGATTGTGATCGGCGGTTTGGAGGCGTCACTTCGCCGTTTTGCTCATTATGATTACTGGGACGATGCGATCCGTCCGTCTATTCTGGCGGACAGCGGTGCAGACATCCTTGTTTACGGCATGGGAGAGAATCAGACCATTGCCATTGCCAAACGATTAAAAAGCGGGGAACCGATCCGCTCGTTGACCGATATCAAAGGAACATGTGTGATGATCCCGACTGAGGAATATACACCGCGTCCGTGCGCGGAGTGCCCGTCGTTGGAGCGGGTCATCGCCGATAAAAAAGAATATGCGGTTTCCTGTCGCATTCAGCAGGATGAACAGGATGATGTGCGGGGAAAAACCGTGATTCAGCGGCACGACGATCGGATCTTGGTGCAAAATCCGCCTATGCCGCCGCTGACTACCGCAGAACTCGACCGCGTGTACGAATTGCCGTATGAGCGTCGCTGGCATCCTTCGTATACGGAAGCCGGCGGTGTGCCGGGGATTGAAGAAGTGCAATTCTCTATCACGCACAACCGTGGGTGCTTCGGTGCGTGTAATTTTTGTTCACTGGCGTTTCACCAGGGACGACGTATAGCCTGTCGCAGTGAGGATTCGGTTGTGCGTGAAGCACAGACCCTCATCGCGATGCCGGAGTTTAAAGGGTATATCCACGATGTAGGCGGACCGACGGCGAATTTCCGTCACACATCTTGCGAAAAGCAACTGCAAAGCGGTCTTTGCAAAGCCAAAAAATGTCTGGCACCGTCGCCGTGTAAGGCTCTGCAAGCGGATCATTCGGAATACCTGCATATGCTTCGTCGCCTGCGCGCTTTGCCGGGTGTCAAAAAGGTCTTTATCCGTTCGGGCATTCGCTTTGATTATCTGCTGGCGGATCCCGATGAAACGTTTTTTAAGGAACTCGTGAAATATCACATCAGCGGTCAACTGAAGGTGGCACCCGAGCATTGCTCCAAAGGCGTGCTGAAATGTATGGGTAAGCCGCCGATCGCCACGTATAAAGCCTTTCAGAAACGGTTTTATGAACTGACGCAGAGTATTGGCAAAAAGCAGTATCTGGTGCCGTATCTGATGTCATCGCATCCGGGCAGTACGATTCACGATGCGATTGAACTGTCGCTGTTTTTGAAGAAGGAAGGACTCCATCCCGAACAAGTGCAGGATTTTTATCCCACTCCCGGTACAATCTCTACGTGTATGTTTTACACGGGACTCGATCCGTATACGATGGAGCCGGTGTTTGTACCGCGCACTCCGCAGGAAAAAGCGCGCCAGCGCGCTCTGCTTCAATATTTTAAGCCTGAAAACCGCACGATCGTGCTTCAGGCGCTCCGCGAAGCGGGACGCACGGACCTGATCGGCAACGGACCGCATTGCCTGATCAAAGGGGATGCCCCCTCAAAAGCCCCCTCGAAACCCGTCAAACGAGGAAAGACCCCTCGTCGTCATCGGACGACATCTCCCAGGAAAAGGACATGATGTATGCTTGACTTTCAACCGATAACCGAAGCGGATATGCCGAAAATTGCGCCGTTTCTAAAAAAGAATCCGTCGCGCCTTTGCGACTTTACGACGGTGAATCTGTTTGTCTGGGCGGGACGCTTTTATCAGGCATATGCGATTCTCGATGATATGCTGTTTTTAAAACTGGAAGCGTACGACGGCGGCGCGCCGCTATATGCCCCGCCGATCGGTGACGGTGATTTTAAACAGGCGCTTTGCCGCCTGCAACAGCATGCCGCTGAAAGCGGGATGCCGTTTCGCCTGTCTTTGGTCGGCGAAGACCAATTGCCGCTGATTGCGGATGCGCTCGGTACACAGTGGCGCGCATCGGCATCGCGCGACTGGTGTGATTATGTGTACGATGCAAAGGCAATGGCGGCGTATGAGGGAAAGGCGTATGCCAAACAGCGCAATCATCTGCGCCGCTTTGAGCGCTTGTATCCGTCGTATCGCGTAGAAATATTGTCGTCGCACCATCGGCCGTCAATTGAATCGTTTCTCCAATCGTTTGCCGCGCAAAAAGACGATCTGGATGATTTTGCGCGGGAAGAATTGGATGTTACCGCCTGCGCTTTATCGCATCAGGAAACGGTGGGACTGTGCGGTGTTGTGCTTTATGCAGAGGATCGCCTGGTTGGCTTTGCGGCCGGTTGCCGTTCCGATGACACGCTGTTTGTGAATTTTGAAAAAGCGGACATTGCGTTTGAAGGGGCGTATCAGATGCTGGTCAAAGCCTTTGCCGAACGGTATGTGGATGAGAATATTCGGTATATCAACCGCGAAGAGGATTGCGGTGTACCGGGACTGCGCCGATCAAAACTGGCGTATCACCCGGTACGCTTGCTCGGGAAATTTACGCTGTCGTTTTAATACTTGATTGTTGTTGTGTTGTGTGTTATAATTATGATGAATGAATTATTGGAGGGTGAATGTTATGAAAATTGCTGTGGCCGGTACCGGCTATGTGGGATTGTCTATTGCGGTGTTGCTGGCGCAACATCACGAGGTGATCGCGGTAGATATTGTCCCCGAAAAAGTGGACATGATCAATCGTCGCATCAGCCCGATTCAGGACGAGTATATTGAAAAATATCTTGCGGAAAAGGAACTGAATCTGACCGCGACGCTCGACGCCGAACAGGCATATAAAGATGCCGAGTTCGTTGTGGTTGCCGCACCGACCAATTATGACAGCAAAAAGCATTTCTTCGACACCTCTGCCGTAGAGACGGTATTGTCGCTGGTGGAAAAGTACAACCCCGATGCGTATATTGTCATCAAATCGACGATTCCTGTCGGTTATACCCGCTCCATCCGCGAAAAGACGGGGAATAACCGCATTTTGTTCAGCCCCGAATTTCTGCGCGAATCCAAGGCGCTTTATGACAATCTGTATCCCAGCCGTATCATCGTCGGCACCGATCCCGAGGACGATGCGTTGACGGATGCCGCCAACCGCTTTGCCGCCCTTCTGCAGGAAGGCGCGATCAAAGAGGATGTTGACACGCTGGTTATGGGCTTCACTGAAGCCGAAGCGGTCAAGCTGTTTGCCAACACGTATCTGGCACTTCGTGTGAGCTTTTTCAACGAACTGGATACATACGCCGAAATGAAAGGACTTGACACCCAACAGATTATCGACGGCGTTTGCCTCGATCCCCGCATCGGTGGTCACTATAATAACCCGTCCTTCGGTTACGGCGGCTATTGTCTGCCGAAGGACACCAAGCAGTTGCTTGCGAACTATCACGATGTGCCGCAGAATCTGATCGAAGCGATCGTGGAATCCAATCGTACGCGTAAGGATTTCATTGCGGACCGCGTGCTGGAGATTGCGGGATACTATTCCGAAAACAGCGCCTGGAATATTACGAAGGAGCGCGAAGTGGTGATCGGCGTGTACCGTCTGACGATGAAATCCAACTCCGATAACTTCCGCCAGAGCTCGATTCAAGGCGTTATGAAACGCATTAAATCTAAGGGTGCTAAAATCATTATTTTTGAACCGACGCTGGATAACGGCACGACCTTCTTCGGCAGTGAAGTGGTCAATGACTTTGAGGAATTCATCTCCCGCAGTGATGCGATCATTGCCAACCGATATGACAGCTGTCTGGATGTGGTCGCGGATAAAGTGTACACGCGCGATTTGTATCGCCGCGATTGATGTTTACAAAGAACGAAGCTTGAAAATGAAACTTTCAGGCTTCGTTCTTTCATTTTTTAGCAAATTCTGAGTGAATCATTTTGCTTTTAAATAAAATTTGCCGATGAAATACAAAAAATCCTTCAAAACGGTTGCAAATTGACGGAGTCTGTGGCATAATAAGTCCATCTTCTTGTTTGAAAAGGTGATAGAGATGAAAATCGCAATTTACGGATACGGAAACCTCGGCCGTGGTGTGGAATGCGGCATTGCTCAAAATCCCGATATGGAGCTGTTTGGCGTATTTACGCGCCGCGATCCTTCCACCGTGAAGACGGCGCGCCCCAATACGGCGGTATATGCGGCGGATACCATCGGACAGTATGCTTCGGATATCGATGTTCTGGTGATCTGCGGCGGCAGTGCGACCGATCTGCCCGAAATGACGCCGATGCTGGCGAAGAGTTTTAATGTCGTGGACAGCTTTGATACGCATGCTGATATTCCGACGCATTTTGCAAACGTGGATGTTGCGGCGAAGGGTGCCAAAACGACAGCGGCGATCTCGGTCGGCTGGGATCCCGGTATGTTTTCGCTCAATCGTCTGTATGCGAATGCGATCCTCCCCGACGGCAACGATTATACGTTTTGGGGAAAAGGGGTGAGCCAGGGACACTCCGATGCGATCCGTCGCATTGAGGGGGTACAGGACGCCCGTCAGTATACCTGTCCTGTGGAGAGTGCGTTAGAGGCGGTGCGCAGTGGCACTAATCCGTCGTTTACTACCCGCGAAAAGCATACTCGTCTTTGCTATGTAGTAGCAAAAGAGGGGGCGGATACGGAGCGTATCGAGCGCGAAATCAAAACTATGCCGAAATATTTTGCAGATTACGATACCACTGTGTGCTTTATCACGCAAGAGGAGCTGGATCGTGATCATAAAGGCATTCCGCACGGCGGCTTTGTGATTCGCACGGGACAAACGGGATTAAACGGAGAGCATAAACACGTGATCGAATACAGCTTGAAGCTGGATTCCAACCCTGAATTTACGGCGAGTGTATTGCTTGCGTATGCGCGGGCGGTGTATCGCCTGAATCAGCGTGGCGAGTACGGTTGTAAAACCGTGTTTGATATGGCACCGGTTGATCTTTGCGCGGGAAGCCCTGAGGAGCTTCGTGCCCATATGCTGTAAACGTAAAACAAGAGGACTTCGTCGAATGCTCGGCGAAGCCCTCTTTTTTTAGTTAGTCGGAATATAACCGTCTTCGGATCGTTCGCCCTGATCGTTTGTAAAGCAAACATGGATACCGTCGTGTTCTATGGTGATCCCGCACCCTGTAAAGTGGTCTTCATCGGGTTTGGAACCTACCACCAGCGGGCACGGGAACGGTAAGTCTCCTTCGACGGCATCGGATTGCACAAAGCATTGATGCAGATGTCCGCTGATCATAGCATGCGGTCGGATATGGTCATGAAGAAGGCGGCTCCATTCGGTGTACACATCCTGTTCGATGTTGAACGGTGGTTCAAGCACTTTGACAAAGGGGTTATGACAGATTACCAGACGGGTTTTGATGCCGTCAGCGGCATATTCTTCCGATGCGCGCGCGATCACCGAACGCAAAAAGGCGGTTTGTGCCAGACGGAAGTGATGGCAGACAACGGTGTGCCCGTATTCTTCGTGGTCATCGGGCTTGTCTTCGGCGCAGTCGAGAATAACACCCCACAGACTGCCGAGACGGAAGGTGTAGTAGGTGTGCCCGTTGGCGTTCGGCGCGTATTTCGCGAAGGCTTCGGCGTGATTGCCGCGCATATCGTGATTGCCGCGCGAAAATACAACGGGAATCTGACCGTTTGTCAGCGTCCCGCAAAGCTCATATACGTTATCAAACTTGGACGGATCGCCCGCGTGGTTAAGAATGTCGCCGTTCAGAATCAGCGCGTCGATATCGCCGAACGTTTTTGCGGCGGCAATGGGTGCTTCCACACGGTTGTGTGCGTCGGAAATGTGATACAGGCGTATACGATCGTCCGGCAAGGGGCGAAACGCGTAGGTGTATTCTCTAATGGGATGTGTTTGTGTGAAATACGGTTTACGCTCCTTGATCGGGCGTAAGCAAACGGTGTACTTGCCTTCGTTATCCAGAACGTCCATCGGGACGGCGACCGTGTGCAGGGGCTCCAGCGAACGAAGAATGCCGTTGGATTCGTCGTAATACTCTCTGTCACCGATGCGTACCCAGAACAAGGCTGGAGCGGTGACCTGCACCATAATGCGGTAGGTGCGTTCAACAGCAAATACGGCAGGCGCGGTTTTTAACATGCGATGTCGCCTCTTTCGGTTTCGGAATGATATCCATAATATACCATACAATATGACGGATTGCAACTGTAAACCGCCCTTGACAATGTACCCCCGGGGGGTATATAATACCGACATAAGGAGGCGGATGGTATGAGTGAATGTGCCTTTTGTCATAGCTCCAAGGAACGTGATGATGAAGAACGCGTACGCCTGATTCATCGGTTAAACCGCATCGAAGGACAGATTCGTGGTATCCGATCCATGGTGGAACGCGATGCGTATTGCGTGGATGTACTGGTGCAGGTGTCGGCGGCGACGGCGGCGCTCAACGCGTTTACCAAAGAAATATTATCGGAGCATATCAAAACCTGCGTGGCGCAGGATATTCGCGACGGTAAGGATGAGACAGTGGATGAATTGGTGTCCACGTTGCAGAGGTTGATGAAATGAAAGAACAAACAAAATCATACGACGTTACCGGCATGAGCTGTGCCGCGTGCAGTGCGCGCGTGGAAAAAGCGGTGTCGGCTGTGGACGGTGTAGCACGGTGTCAGGTCAATCTGCTGACAAATTCCATGATCGTGGAAGGCTCTGCGTCTGCCGACATAGTCATAAAAGCGGTACAAATGGCGGGGTATGACGCGTCGGTGCAGGGCAGTGCTTCTGTGCATACAAAGCCGTCCGCCGAGGCAAACGACGACACGCGCCGTCTTTGCTGTCGTTTGATCGTGTCGCTGGTGTTTCTGGCAGTGCTGATGTACATTTCTATGGGACACGGCATGTGGGGATGGCCGATGCCATCGTTCTTTAACGGCAATCCGTTGGCACTCGGACTGTTGCAACTGCTTTTGAGTGCGGCGGTGATGGTGATGAATCAGCGCTTCTTTGTGAATGGTTTCAAAGGTCTGTGGCGGTTGTCACCGAATATGGATACCCTTGTGAGCCTCGGATCGGGTGCGGCGTTTATCTACAGCACGTGCTTGCTGTTTGCCATGACTGCTCAGGAGAGTCAGGCAGACGCGCATGGGTTTTATTTTGAATCGGCGGCGATGATTCTGACATTGATCACCGTCGGTAAAATGCTGGAAGCGCGTGCTAAGGGCAAAACCACCGATGCGATCGAAGCTCTGATGGCGCTGGCGCCGAAAACGGCGACGGTTTTGCGTGAAGATCGCGAAGAGAAGGTGCCGATCGAACAAGTACGTGTCGGCGATTCGGTCGTGGTGCGCGCGGGTGAATCCATTCCTGTAGACGGCGTGATCGTGCGGGGGAATGCCGCTGTAGATGAATCGGCGCTGACGGGCGAAAGCATCCCCGTGGACAAAGAAGTCGGCGATCGTGTATCCGCGGCAACGATCAATCGGTCGGGCTTTCTGGTATGCGAAACCACTCGCATCGGGGAAGATACCACCCTGTCGCAGATTGTTCGTATGGTCAGCGATGCCGCCGCAACCAAAGCGCCGATCGCCAAGATTGCCGATAAGGTATCGGGCGTGTTTGTGCCGATTGTGATGGGACTGGCGCTCATCGCAACAGTGGTCTGGTTGTTGCTCGGGGAAAGTCTCGGCTTTGCATTGGCGCGTGGAATTTCCGTGCTTGTGATCAGCTGTCCCTGTGCGCTCGGTCTTGCCACGCCTGTTGCGATCATGGTTGGTAGCGGCATCGGCGCGAAACACGGCATTTTATTTAAAACCGCCGTATCGCTTGAACAGACAGGGCGCGTGCAAACGGTGGTTGTTGATAAAACAGGCACACTCACGAAAGGGGAGCCGACTGTGACGCAGGTGTTACCGTCGGACGGCACCGAAAAAAGTGAACTTTTATATGCGGCGGCTTCGCTTGAATCCCAAAGCGAACATCCGTTGTCCAAAGCGGTGCTCCGGTATACCTCCGAACATGGTGTGGATACCGATCCTGTGGAGCACTTTGAAGTGGTGGCGGGGCAGGGACTCAAAGGTGTTTGCGGCGGTAAAACCATTGTCGGTGGTAATGCCGCGTTTGTGCAACAAACGGCGACGATTCCGCGTGCCGCGCTGGATGCGGCAACGGTGCTCGCGAAAGAAGGACAGACCCCGTTGTTTTTTGCTTGTGAAGATGCGTATCTCGGCTGTTTAACGGTAGCGGACGTACTGAGGGAGGATAGCTGTGAGGCGGTCCGTCATCTCCATAATATGGGTCTGTCGGTCGTGATGCTGACGGGAGATCGGGAGGATACGGCGCTTGCTGTCGGACGGGAAGCGGGTGTAGACCGCGTTATTGCCGACGTGTTGCCCGACCGCAAGGAGAAAACGGTGCGCGAACTGCAACGGGAAGGCATTGTGATGATGGTCGGTGACGGTACCAACGATGCTCCCGCGCTAACAGCGGCGGATATCGGTGTGGCTATCGGCGCCGGCGCCGATGTAGCACTGGATGCCGCGGATGTGGTGCTGGTCAACAACCGCTTGTCGGACGTGTCTGCCGCCGTACGCCTGAGCCGCATGGTGATTCGCAATATCCGCGAGAATCTGTTCTGGGCATTCGTGTATAATCTGATCGGCATTCCGCTGGCGGCAGGTGTCTGGATCCCTCTGTTCGGACTGGAAATGGACCCGATGTTCGGCGCGGCGGCCATGAGTCTGTCGAGCTTTTGTGTGGTTGCCAACGCCTTGCGGCTGAATATGAAACATATCTATGACACGCGGCGCGATCATGCACCGCGTAAACAACGAAAGGAGAACAAGACCATGACGAAAACTATGAAAATTGAGGGTATGATGTGCCCGCATTGCTCGGGACGTGTGCACGCGGTGCTGACGGCACTTCCTGAGGTGGAGGATGCGGTTGTCAGCCACGAAAACGGTACGGCTGTGCTGACGCTGAATGCTGATGTGGCGGACGATGTGCTTAAAAAACTGGTGGAAGATCAGGGGTACAAGGTGATCGGCTGATTGGTGTTTTCCAACAATTCCATTGACGAACGACAACGTTCGATTTATAATGAAAATGTAAATTTGTGAAGGAGGCGACAGGCATGGATGCTAAACACTTATTTCAAACGATCCGCTCGTTAGGCGGTGAGGTATCAACCGATACGGTGGACACCTGCAAAACCGATAATCTCAACCGTAAAGTAGAGAAACTGGCAGTATGCTTTATTGCCACACCGCGTGTGATTCATGAGGCGGCGAAGTGGGGCGCGGATATGATCCTGACGCATGAGCCGACCTTTTACACCCATGATGATACGGCGGATACCGATGCCGTGACGCTGGCAAAGCGCGAACTGATCAAGGAAACGGGAGTGACTATCTGCCGTTTCCATGACGGCATGCACAGCATGTTCCCCGATCTTATTTCCATGGGCTTTTTAAAACAAACCGCTCTTTGCGGCACGTTGACCGATGCTGTGCACTTTCAGTTGGAGGAACCCATGACCGCCCGAGAGCTCGCCACACTCATCAAGGTGCGTTGCTCTTTGCAACAGGTTCGCATTGTCGGCAGTGCGTATAAACCCGTGAAGACCATTGGTTTGTACCTCGGCGCACCCGACGGACAACAGGTCATGCAGGATCTGAAGGACGGCGGTTGTGATTGCGTACTGATCGGCGAGGTTTGTGAATGGGCGATCGGCGAGTATGTACGCGATGCGGCACAGCTCGGTTTCCAAAAATCCATGCTGGTGCTTGGTCACGTCGGATCGGAACGCGACGGCATGCGTGCGCTTGCCGATACGCTGTCCGAGCGGATTCCGTCTGTGGAAACACAATATTTTGAGTGTGAAGAAGTGTTTACGCTGTAAACGATAAAAAGCACACGCGCGGCAATGTCATTTGCTGTGCGTGTGCTTTTTTGTGCTTTGATTTACAACGAATCCTTCGCGGCGGACAGCATCAGTTTGATGCGGTTAAGCTGGTTGACTTCGCTCGCTCCGGGATCGTAGTCAACCGCGACAATATTTGCTTGCGGATAGTGCTTTTTCAGTGCTTTGATCACGCCTTTTCCGACAACGTGATTCGGCAGGCAAGCAAACGGCTGAATACAAACAATGTTTGGTGTGCCGGTTTCCAGAAGCTCCGCCATTTCGCCCGTCAGGAACCATCCTTCGCCGTATTGATTGCCGATGGAAAGGAACGGTCTGGCAAGAGAGGCGGTATGCGCGATGGGGACAGGGGGATCAAACCGACGGCTCTCTTTGAGTGCTTTGACAGCAGGTTTGCGGATTCGGGCAATGGCACGGATACCCAACCTCGAAACAAAGGCACCGGTTTTGGATGTACCGAGAAATTCGGCTTTGTATGTGGAGTTGTAAAGGCAATAGTTAAGAAAGTCCATCAGATCGGGGACAACGGCTTCGGCCCCTTCGCGTTCAAGAAGTTTCACCAGGTGATTATTCGCAAGCGGCATGTATTTGACGAGAATTTCGCCGACAATGCCGACGCGCGGTTTGCGGATGGTCTCCTCTATCGGAAGGATATCAAAGTCACGCACCAGATCGCGACATACCTTGGCGTAGCGATAGGGTGTTTTCGGATTGGTCAGCGAATCGACAGCGATATCCCGCCATTTGGCATGAAGAGCATCGGCGCTGCCCGGTTCCTGTTCATAGGGTCGCACATGATACAAACAGCGCATCAGCAAATCGCCGTACACAATCGCTTTTGCCGCGTCAAGAACCGCAGGAACGGTCAGACGGAAGCCTTCGTTTTTCTCCATACCGTTGGCGTTAAGAGAAATGACGGGAATGTGGGAGAGTCCTGCCTTGTCCAGCGCGCGTCGGATGAATCCGACATAGTTCGAAGCACGGCAACAGCCGCCTGTCTGCGTCATCATGACCGCCAACCGATCGGTGTCGTATTGCCCCGACAACACCGCCTGCATGATCTGACCGACAACGGTAATCGACGGATAGCATGCATCGTTATTGACAAACTGCAGACCGAAATCCACCGCGGTGCGGTCATCGTTTTTGAGAATTTCCACTTGGTAGCCGTGTTTGCGGAAGACCGGCTCCAGAATATCAAAGTGGATGGGACTCATTTGCGGCGCCAGAATGGTATAGTTTGCTTTGCGCATGGGCGCTGTGAATTCGGTGCGATGGTAAGTCAGCGGCACAGGCACCGCATGTTCCTTGTGCTTACGGCGCAGTGCCATGGCGGCAAGCAGACTGCGCAAACGGATGCGAGCGGCTCCGAGATTGTTCACTTCGTCGATTTTCAGCACGGTATACAGCTTGTTGCAGGAGGTCAGGATATCGTTGACCTGATCGGTTGTGACAGCATCCAGACCGCAACCGAAGGAATTGAGCTGGATAAGTTCCAGGTCGTCACGACGGCTGACAAATTCCGCCGCGTTGTACAGGCGTGAATGGTAGACCCATTGATCATTGACACGAAGCGGACGTTGACCGTCAAAATCGATCGGCAAGCTGTCCTCGGTCAACACCGCCAGCCGATATCCCGTGATCATTTCGGGGATGCCGTGATTGATTTCCGAGTCAATGTGATACGGGCGTCCCGCCAGCACAATACCCGGTCGGTCATGCTCCTTCATCCAGGTAAGTGCACGCTTGCCGGCGCTGACAACATCACGCTTTGCCTGCCGCTGTTCGTCCCATGCTTTATGCGCCGCGAAACGGACTTCTTTAGCGGGAATGTTCCATTCCTCCGCACACAGGCGTACCAGACGGTCGGCGGCGGTTTTTTCATCGGTAAAGGCAATAAACGGACGGATATAGCGCACGTGGGTATTTTCCAGGCGTTCGACGTTGTTTTTCAGGTTTTCGGGATAGGCGACCACCATCGGGCAGTTGAAATGATTCTGGGCATCGGGTGTTTCCTGATGCTCATAAAAGACGCACGGGTGAAAGATGGTGGTAACGCCTTCGTTTAACAGCCATTCTACGTGACCGTGCGCGAGTTTGGCGGGATAGCATTCCGACTCCGAAGGAATGGATTCAATGCCGAGTTCATAAATGTGCCGATCCGACAACGGCGATACTTTTACAGAAAAACCGAGTTCGCGGAAAAACGTTGCCCAGTAGGGGAAGTTTTCATACATGTTCAGCACACGCGGAATGCCGATGACACCGCGCGGAGCCTCCTCGGCAGGCAGGGCGGGATAATCGAACATGCGATGGGCTTTGTACGCGACAAGATTCGGCACGTCCCGCGCGGCGGCTGTTCCGCCAGCGCCTTTCTCACAGCGGTTGCCGCTGATGAAACGACGTTTACCGTCGAAACGATTGACGGTGAGCATACAGCGGTTGGAGCACCCTTTGCATCGGGTCGTGTCGGAAGTGTAGGTGAAATGCTCAATTTCGTCAAACGACAGCATGGAAGTTGCTTGCCCTTCATAGCTGTCTCTGGCAAGCAGTGCTGCACCGAACGCGCCCATAATACCGGCGATATCGGGGCATACGGCATCGGTGCCGGCAATGGATTCGAATGCGCGAAGCACTGCCTCGTTATGGAACGTACCGCCCTGCACGACCACATGCTTACCGAGATCCTCTGCGGAGGTCAGCTTGATGACTTTAAACAGGGCGTTTTTGATGACAGAATAGGCAAGACCTGCCGAAATATCCGCGACCGTAGCGCCTTCCTTCTGGGCTTGCTTGACATTGGAGTTCATGAACACCGTACAGCGCGTACCGAGATCCACCGGCGCTTTGGCATAAAGCGCGGTTTTAGCAAATTCGGCGGCGGTGAATCCGAGGGAGGCGGCGAAGCTCTCGATGAATGAGCCGCATCCCGAAGAACAGGCTTCGTTAAGAAGGATCGTGTCTACCGCACCGTTTTTCAGTTTGATGCATTTCATGTCCTGTCCGCCGATATCCAGCACACAGTCTACCTGCGGATCGAAAAAAGCGGCGGCAGTGCAGTGCGCAATCGTTTCCACTTCGCCCATATCCAGACAGAACGCCGCCTGTAATAACGCTTCGCCGTAGCCTGTAGAACAGGAGCGGACAATGCGAGCAGTGGAAGGAAGCTGACGGCGAAGTTCTGTTAAAGCCAGAATGGCGGTTTTGATCGGATTGCCGAGATTGGAGGAATAATAGGAGAATAGAAGTTCTCCGCGTTCGCCGATCAAGGCGATTTTGGTGGTTGTGGAGCCGGCGTCGATGCCAAGGAAGCAATCGCCTTTGTAGGACGACAGTTCGCCTTTCGGCACCACGGCACGGTTGTGACGCGTACAAAAGCGTTCATAATCCGCTTTGTTATCAAACAGGGCGGGCAGACGCTTGATTTCGTAGTCCATTTCAACGCCTTGTTCCAGTCGACAGATCATCTCGTCGAGGTCATGTGCAGGAGCACTGTCTGCGCCGAGTGCCGCACCGAGCGCTGCAAACAAATGCGAATTATCGGGATCTACCGTGGTTTCGGGGGTGAGGTTCAGTGTGCGGATGAACGCGTTTTTGAGTTCGGGCAGGAAATGGAGCGGACCTCCCAGAAAAGCGACACAGCCGCGGATCGGTTTGCCGCAGGCAAGCCCCGATATGGTCTGGTTGACCACTGCCTGAAAAATCGAAGCAGCCAGGTCGGCGGTGCGGGCTCCGTCGTTGATAAGCGGTTGGATATCGGTTTTGGCAAACACGCCGCACCGCGCCGCGATGGGATAGATCTCCTTATAATCCTTGGCGGCTTCGTTGAGCCCTGTGGCATCGGTCTGGAGAAGAGCCGCCATCTGATCGATGAACGATCCTGTACCGCCCGCGCAGACGCCGTTCATACGCTCTTCCAGTCCACCTGTGAAATAAATAATCTTGGCATCTTCACCACCAAGCTCGATGGCGACATCTGTTTGCGGCGCGGTAAATTTCAGCGCTGTTGCCACTGCGACGACTTCCTGCATAAAGGGGATCGACAGGGATTTTCCGAGGTTGATCGACCCCGATCCTGTGATGCGGGCATGAATAGTCTGTATTCCTGTTTTATCTCTGGCATCTTTGAGAAGTTGTGCGAGTGTTTCCTGGGTGTGTGAGCAATGGCGTTGATAGTTTTCGTAAAGAACGGCATCCTTCTCGTCGAGCATGACCAATTTGACGGTCGTAGAGCCGATGTCGATTCCTGCGCGAATCAAGTCCATACACGCGCCCTCCTTTCAAATATGGTGGTTATGAATAATTTTTATATAATATTTAACTAATTATAACTCCGTTCGACACATATCGACAAGGGGCATATTATGTCTATTTTGTTAAATTTCTCGGCTGTTACAGCACGTGTTGCATGCTGAATGAACTCGCCCGCATCCGCCCATACTTTTAAAAAACACATGGGAGGGCTATGAACGTTGTATAACAAAGTGGAAGTGACCGGCGTCAATACCGGGACGCTGAAAGTGCTTGCTGAGGCGGAAAAGATGCGGTTGCTCAAGGAGTTGCAAGACGGACGCAAAGAGGCGCGCGATGAACTGGTGAACGGCAATCTGCGTCTTGTGCTCAGTATTGTTCAGCGTTTTTCCGGTCGGGGAGAAAATCCCGATGATTTGTTTCAGGTGGGATGTATCGGGCTGATGAAGGCCATTGATAATTTTGACCTGTCAGTGGGGGTGCGGTTTTCCACCTATGCTGTGCCGCTCATCATCGGAGAAATTCGTCGCTATCTGCGAGACAGCAACAGTGTTCGTATCAGTCGGTCGCTGCGGGATATCGCGTATCGCGCGATGCAGGCAAAAGAAAATCTGCAAAAGGAGCTGTCCCGCGACCCGACGGTGGATGAAATTGCGAAAGCTGTTGATCTGCCGCGCGAGGAAGTGGTCATGGCGCTTGAGGCGATTGTGGAACCGTTGTCATTATACGAGCCGATGTATGCTGATTCGGGGGATGCGGTGTATGTGATGGATCAGATCGGCGGGGGAGAAACCGACAGGGACTGGCTTGACGAACTGCTTCTGCGGGATGCGATCAAAACACTTCCCGAACGTGAAAAAACCATCTTGCATCTTCGGTTTTTTGTGGGATTGACGCAAATGGAGGTATCGGCACGTATCGGGATTTCTCAAGCGCAGGTCAGTCGCTTGGAAAAGGGGGCGCTTTTACGCATCAAGCAATGCTTTTCGTGATGTGTGGGAGCGGAAAAATCCGTTTTGTCAACGGCAAAACGGATTTTTTTTAGAATTTTATCGATTTTGCTTGCAAACCCCCTACCACATGTTGTATAATGGCGAATGTATATTTTAATGGGTAAATCTATCCATTACAGATAGGAGTGCGAGCAATATGTATGAAAATTTGATGGATACCATCGGCTTCGTGAAAGCGGTTGATGCCGAAGTGGGTGAAGCGATGGACAAAGAGCTGGCGCGTCAGCGTCGTAACCTGGAGCTGATTGCTTCGGAAAACATTGTGTCTCCCGCGGTGATGGCGGCGATGGGCAGTGTGCTGACCAATAAGTACGCGGAAGGCTATCCCGGAAAACGGTATTACGGTGGTTGCCAGGAAGTGGACGTGGTCGAGGATATCGCGCGCGCGCGTGCCTGCAAGCTGTTTGGTGCAGATCATGCCAATGTGCAACCCCACTCGGGCGCCCAGGCAAACCAGGCGGCATATTTTGCACTTCTTGAGCCGGGCGACACCGTGCTCGGTATGAATCTTGCACACGGCGGTCACCTGACGCATGGCTCGCCTGTGAACTTCTCCGGCAAGCTGTACAACTTTGTTCCTTACGGCGTGGACGAGGAAACCGGCTACATTGACTATGATGTGGTACGTAAGCTTGCTCTCGAGAATAAGCCGAAAATGATCGTGGCGGGTGCGTCGGCGTATCCGCGTGAGATCCGTTTTGATATTCTGCGTGAGATTGCCGATGAATGCGGCGCTCTTCTGATGGTGGATATGGCTCACATTGCCGGTCTGGTGGCGGCGGGTAAACACATGAATCCCGTACCGTACTGCGATGTGGTGACCACCACGACGCACAAAACGCTTCGCGGTCCGCGCGGCGGCATGATTCTTTGCCGTGAGCAGTACGCGAAGGCGATCGACAAGTCGGTGTTCCCCGGCTCGCAGGGCGGTCCCCTGATGCACGTCATTGCCGCGAAGGCGGTGTGCTTCGGCGAGGCGCTGACTGACGAGTTCCGTGCTTATCAGGATCAGATCGTCAAGAATGCCGCGGCGCTGGCAAACGGACTCACCTCGCGTGGTATGGCGCTGGTTTCGGGTGGTACCGATAATCATCTCATGCTGATGGATCTGCGTAACACGGGTATTACCGGTAAGGAACTGGAAGCCCGCCTTGACGATGTTTACATCACTGCGAACAAGAATACCATCCCGAATGAACCGCTGTCGCCGTTCGTTACGAGCGGTCTGCGCATCGGTACTCCCGCGGTGACCAGCCGCGGCCTGAAGGAAGCGGACATGGATCTGATTGCCGGCTTCATTGCGGATGCTGTGACCGACTTTGATAACAAAGCGGATGCGATCCGTGAAGGCGTGAAGGCGTTGTGCGCGAAATATCCGCTGTATTGATTGACGGTTACAATAACAGAAACGAGGGATTTGCATGGCATTTTTTAACGGAACGATTTATTCCGAAGCACTCGGCATGATGACCGATATCGCCGTAAGCATTCCCGATAACGGTGTTCGACGCGACGACAAGGGCGATTATCCCGTACTCTTTTTGCTTCACGGCTTGTCGGATAATCATACGGCGTGGTCTCGCCGTACGATGGTGGATCTGTTTGCGGAGGAGCACGGCATTGCGGTTGTAATGCCTGAGGTACAGCGTGGCTTTTATCAGGATATGGACTTCGGTCTGCCGTATTTTACATATATTTCCGAAGAACTGCCTGCTATCTGTCACAAGCTGTTTCGCACCACGCTCACCCCGGCTCGCACCTTTGTGGCAGGCTTATCGATGGGCGGCTACGGAGCGCTTCGCTGTGCGCTGACCTATCCCGAGCGCTATGCGGCGGTGGGATGCAGTTCGTCGGTCACGGATCTGGATAAATTCCGTAACGACAATCCCTGTGGTATGCGCGAGGCGGAAAAAATCTCCCTGTTCGGTACGTACGGTCCGAACGATCGTGAGGATCTTTTTGCACTTGCCGCGGCGGCAACCAAGTTGCCCCCGATTTACCAGGTTTGCGGCGAAAGTGATTTTCTGCTGGATAACAACCGCGCGTTTCACGAACATCTGACCAAACTCGGCGTGGAGCATATTTATGAAGAGTGGGCGGGAGCACATGAATGGCGCTTCTGGAACACGGCGATCGAAAAATTCCTGCGTTATTTTGCGATGTTTCTGTGATTCTTTGTGTGATTTTATAGGAGGTGAATGCTGTTTTGAACAGTCCGCTTGCCGACCGTTTGCGTCCGCAAACCTTGGCAGATGTTGTCGGGCAACAGCATTTGCTTGCCGAAGGGAAAGCGCTTCGCCGCATCATTGACAGCGGTAAGGTCCCCAATCTGATTTTTTACGGTCCGTCGGGCGTCGGCAAAACCACGGTTGCCCGCATCATTGCCGAGCAGTCGGGTATGCGCCTGCACAAGCTCAACGGCACCACCGCTTCGACAGCGGATATCAAACAAGTGATTTCCGAAGTGGGGACGCTTGCGGGTGTCGGCGGGATTTTGCTGTATCTGGATGAGATTCAATATTTCAATAAGAAGCAACAGCAAACCCTGCTCGAGCATATTGAAAATGGTGATGTGACGCTGATTGCCTCCACTACCGAAAATCCGTATTTTTACGTGTACGGCGCACTGTTAAGCCGTTCGACGGTGTTTGAGTTTAAATCCGTTGACCCGTCGGAGATTGAACGTGCGGTCACCCGTGCGTTTGATACACTTCGGGCGGAGCGCGGGCTTGATATTCACATCGAAGACGGTGTCACGACGCATATTGCGCTTTGCAGCGGCGGTGACGTGCGCAAGGCAATCAATCAGGTGGAGCTGTGTGTGCTTGCCGCCTCTCCCTCGGCGGACGGCTCGCTTTGTGTGACACTGGATACAGCTTCCCAACTCGGCACACGCAGTGTGATGACCTACGATCGTGACGGCGATGAGCATTATGACTGCATTTCCGCGTTTCAGAAATCGATGCGCGGATCGGATGCCAACGCGGCGCTTCACTATCTGGCACGGTTGCTGGAGGCGGGGGATATGCCTTCGGTTTGCCGTCGGTTGATGGTGTGTGCGGCAGAAGATGTGGGACTGGCGTATCCGATGATTCTGCCGATCGTTAAGTCGGCGGTGGATATTGCCAATCAGGTCGGACTTCCCGAAGCCCGCATTCCGCTGGCGGATGCGGTTGTTCTGGTTTGTCAGAGTCCCAAATCCAACAGCGCTTATCTTGGACTTGATGCGGCGTTGACGGATATCCGCGCAGGAAAAAGCGGACCGATTCCCCGTCAACTGCAGAATAAGCATTACGATGGGGAGGATGCTCTTGTAAAAGGGCAGCATTATTTGTATCCGCATCAGTTCAAAGGACACTGGGTTCCTCAGCAGTATCTGCCCGATACATTGAAAAATGCACAGTACTATATCCCGGGTGATAACAAAACCGAACAGAGCTTTGCTGCTTACTGGCAAGATATTCGGTCACGGTATCAAAACGGCTGACGCTGTTTTAAATATTTTATTAACAACGAGCTAATTGTTGTTAGTGAGGAGAGTTTCTATGAATTATACTGAAGTAATTGTCTTTGCTGTATACCTGTTGTTTATGTTGGGTGTCGGCGTGTTCTTTTTCTTCAAAGATAAGAACGGCGGCGAAAAAACATTCTTCCTGGGCGGACGTCAAATGGGCCCGTGGGTAGCGGCGTTGTCGGCGGGTGCGTCGGACATGAGTGCGTGGGTGCTGATGGGGCTGCCGGCGGGTATTTATGCATTTGGCATGGGTCAAGTTTGGATCCCTGTTGGCTTGGCGATCGGTTACACGATCAGTTGGATCGCGATTGCACCTCGTTTGCGTCGCTTTTCAATCGTGGCAAACGATTCCATTACGATTCCGCAGTACTTAACAAACCGTTTCTTATCGAAATCCAAAGTTCTTCAAATTTTGTGCGCGGCCGTGTTTCTGGTGGCTTACACCATCTATGCGGCTTCGAGTGTCGTGGCGTGCGGTAAGCTGTTCCATACCGTTATCGGTATTGAACAAACAACGGCGATGTTTATTGCGGCAATCATTATTGTTGGTTATACTTTCCTTGGCGGCTTCTCCGCTGTTTGCTGGACGGACTTTTTCCAGGGCATGTTGATTTTTGCCGCGATGCTGTTTGCTCCGATTTTCGCGGCGGCTTCGCTGGATGCTTCGACGGTGTCCGTGGTGACCGATGCTTCGTACTGGAACCCCTTCAGCAACTGGAAAGACATTGTCAGCGGCATGGCGTGGGGGCTTGGCTACTTCGGTATGCCTCATATTATTGTGCGTTTTATGTCCATTAAGTCTGCGAAGAGCCTTAAAAAGTCGGCGGCTATCGGCATTACCTGGACGGTTGTCGTGGTTGTTTGCGCCGCACTTATTGGTATTGTCGGTCGCATGTTC
This sequence comes from Acutalibacteraceae bacterium, assembly GCA_045540655.1. Classification (GTDB taxonomy): domain Bacteria; phylum Bacillota; class Clostridia; order Oscillospirales; family Acutalibacteraceae; genus RGIG1959. Next base: position 11,322 of record JAZQHP010000070.1, on the reverse strand, counting down.
CTTGGCTTTGACCAGGAAATCGCCGAAGGTGAATTGGTGTTCATCAAAATGGTGCGCAAGATCTTCCCGCACCTTGTGTCCGGCGTTTTGTTGTCTGCCATCTTGGCCGCATCCATGAGCACGGCTGACAGCCAGTTGTTGGCGGCGTCTTCGGCGTTCGCCAGCGATGTGTATAAGCCGGTGTTCCGCAAGAACAAAGCTTCCGATAAAGAGATGATGTGGGCGGGTCGTTTTGTTGTATTAGCTGTTGCGGTGGCGGCGTTGCTCATCGCGCTCAATCCGAATGCGGGTTCTATCATGAGCCTTGTGGAAAACGCCTGGGGCGTGTTTGGCGCGGCGTTTGGTCCTGCCATTATTTTGTCGCTGTTCTGGAAGCGTTTTAACTTCAAGGGTGCCGTGGCCGGTATCTTTGTGGGAGCGCTTGTGGATATCGGTTGGTTGATCTTTCTCAAAGATCTCGGCATTTATGAGATTTTGCCCGGGTTTGTTGCCGGTTTGCTCGCCGCGGTTATCGTCACGCTTTTGACGAAGAAACCGTCGAAAGAGGTAGAAGAGTTGTTCGATAAAGCTCGCAATTATACCGAGTAATATTTTAAAAAAAGGCCCGTTTTCTTCGGAAAGCGGGCCTTTTTACTGTCTGTTAACGGTATTTTTCATAAAATATCAAATATCCCTTGACTTTTTTGTCGTTTTTTCTTATAGTAATACTGTTTCTCTTTATAAATATTATATAAAGAGGTGCATCTGAGGCAAAAACCATTCAGTCGTATACAGGAACTGCCGCAGTCACGTATCGGATGACTGTGAAAAACCCTTTGCGGAGGGCAGGACCCAAGGTACGGCGGTTTCACGGCCGATTGATGGCGAATTCGCTGTCCACGCGAAACTTCCAAGCATACTGCCTGCCTTGTCTATAGGCAATATGCGACCGCAAAGGGGGATGCATTCTTATGAAGGATATTATTACATTACGCGACATCGCTGTATCTTTTGACGGAGAACAGATACTCGACGGGTTGAACCTGAGTATCCATGATGGAGAGTTTGTCACGTTGCTGGGCCCTTCCGGGTGCGGCAAGACAACGACGCTGCGCATTATCGGCGGCTTCATCACTCCCGACAAGGGCGATGTCTTTTTTTGCGACCAGCGTATCAACAACGTGCCCGCGCATAAGCGCCGCGTCAACACGATCTTTCAGCGTTATGCGCTGTTTCCGCATATGAACGTGTACGAAAATGTGGCGTTTGGTATGCGCGTGCAACGCAAGAGTAAAGCGGAAATCGCGCAGACCGTGTCGCAGATGCTGGAGCTTGTGGACCTTAACGGATATGAAAAGCGTGACATCTCGACGTTGTCCGGCGGTCAGCAACAGCGCGTGGCAATTGCACGTGCGCTTGCCAACCGTCCGAAGGTGTTGTTGCTGGATGAACCGCTCGCCGCGCTGGATCTGAAACTCCGTAAGGAAATGCAGGTGGAGCTTAAGAACATCCAAAAGAGCCTCGGCATCACGTTTGTGTATGTCACACATGACCAGGAAGAAGCGCTCTCCATGTCCGACACGGTCGTTGTGATGGATAAGGGACACATCCAGCAGATCGGCACACCGATTGATATTTACAACGAGCCGCAGAATGCCTTTGTGGCGGATTTCATCGGCGAAAGCAATATTTTCGACGGCATTATGCGTCGCGATTGCCTTGTGGAATCGTTCGGCATCGCGTTCCCGTGCGTGGATACGGGCTTCGGGAAGGACGAGGACGTCGACGTCGTTGTCCGTCCGGAGGATGTGTTGTTGGTGGCTCCTGAGAAAGGGGAGATCACCGGTACGGTGACATCGTTGATTTTTAAGGGTGTGCATTACGAAATGAATGTCGAAGCCCGCGGCTTCAACTGGCTGGTGCACAGCACGAAGATGGAGCCCGTCGGCGCGACGGTCGGTATCTGTGTTGATCCCGAAAATATTCAGATCATGCGCAAGCAACGGCGTCCGGAAGAGGAGGCACAGCTCCATGACCGATAAAAAGAATCGCCTTCTGGCGGCTCCCTACGGTCTGTGGGCGATCGGCTTTATTATCCTGCCGCTGTTCACCATCGTGTATTATGCTTTTACCGATGCACAGCATTCGTTTACGTTTGATAACATTGTCGGTGCCGTTACGGACCCTTCCAACTTAAAGGCACTGGGGCTGACGTTGCTTCTGGCGGCGACAGCAACGGTGATCTGTTTACTGCTTGCGTATCCACTGGCGCTTTGTCTGACCAAATTGCGCCTGAAGCGTCAAAGCTCGGTTATTTTTCTGTTTATTCTCCCGATGTGGATGAATTTCATGCTCCAGATGGTGGCGATCAACGTGATCCTGGAGGACAACGGCGTGCTCAACTTATTGCTGTCGGCGCTTGGGCTTCCCAATGTGCATATTGCGAACACGTTCGGTGCGATTCTGATCGGCATGGTTTACGACTATTTTCCGTTCATGCTGTTGCCGATTTACAACAATGTTTCTTGCCTGGATAAGGACCTTATTAACGCATCGCACGATCTCGGCGCCGGTGTTTTTCAAACCTTCTTCAAGGTTACGTTACCGTTGTCGTTGCCCGGTGTGATCAGCGGTATGACGATGGTGTTTATGCCGGCGATTTCGGACTTTGCCATCGCGGAAATGCTCGGCGGCGGCAAGATCATGCTCATCGGCAACGTGGTGGAAATGAGCTTTACCAAAGGACAGTATTACCAGGGCTCGGGCTTGGCGCTCCTGCTGATGGTTTTTGTTCTGGTCAGCTCGTTTATCACGGGGGATGATGCCGAATCCGAAGGAGGTGCTCTGTTGCCATGAAAAAGCTTGGAGCGATCCTTCGCGGATTGTATATTGCCCTGATTGTGGTGTTTCTGTACGCGCCGGTGGCGTTGATGATTGTGCTGTCGTTCAACGAAACCAAATCGGCATATCATTGGGGCGGCTTTTCGCTTGGAAAGTACGAAGCCTTGTTTGAAAACGAAACCATCATGGAAGCGATGGGCACCACGGTGATTCTTGGGCTGTCTGCTGCTGCGATTGCGACGGTACTCGGTATTCTGGTGTGCATCGGTATGATGGCGATGCACAAAAAAATGCAAAGCGTGATCACCACCACCGCCAACATTCCGTTGCTTAACGCGGATATTGTGACAGGCATTTCGCTGATGCTGTTTTTCGCGGGTATTGTCGGACGTATGAGCCACACCACCCTGCTGATTTCGCACGTGACGCTGGTGCTTCCTTATGTGGTGTTGAACGTATCGTCGAAATTGCGTCAGTTCGACATGAGTATTTATCATGCGGCGCTCGATCTGGGCGCGTCGCCTGCCAGAGCGTTTATGAAGGTGGTTTTGCCGGATATTTTTCCGGGCGTGCTTGCAGGCTTCCTGCTGGCGCTGACCATTTCCTTTGATGATTTTACAATCACGTATTTTACCAAAGGACAAGGACTGAATACCCTGTCCACCATGATCTATACCAACCGTATTCGCGGCATTCTGCCCGAATACTATGCTTTGTCGGCGCTGATGTTCATCACGATCTTAAGCTTGATTCTGGTCGTGCAGATCATCAATATGCGTTCGGCTCCGTCGAAAAAGAATGCGTCTTCCGAACGGGTTTGATCCCGTTTGGCGCGTTTGAAAAGAAAGGGATTGAAAAATGAAAAGAATGACTCGTAACGGTTTCGTGATGCGTTTGTTGTCGCTGTGTGCGGCGTTGTGTGTACTCGGTTCGCTCTGTCTTTCCATGAGCGGTTGTTCTGCGGCTCCGACGCTGTATCTGTTCAATTACGGCGATTATATTTGTCCGGACGTTTACGAAATGTTCGAGGAAGAAACCGGTATCCGTGTCATTTACGACGAATACGCGGCACCGGAGGATATGTATGCTAAATTTGTAGCGGGTACGGCGCAATACGATCTGATCTGCACGTCGGACTATATGTTGGAAAAACTGATTGCCGAGCAATTTCTAGCACCTGTGGATTATACCGCTGTGCCGAATTTCAGCAATATCAGCGAGAAGCAGATCGAAGCCATGCGGTCTTTCGATCCCGATGTGAAGTATACTGTGCCGCATTTCTGGGGCACACTCGGTATTTTGTACAACACGCAGACCGTGAACAAAGACGATGTAATGCACTGGGATTGCCTGTTTGACAGCTCTTATGCAGGCAAGATCATCATGCCCAACAGCGAACGCGACGCGTTTTATGTGGCGCTCAACACGCTCGGCTATGATGCGAATACCACATCGGCTACCGAACTGCAGGAAGCGGCCGATCTGCTTGGCAAACAAAAAACGGATGTGCAGGCATATCTTCTGGATGAAGCGGCGCGTGTCAAGCTGGAAGCAGGCAATGCCGATATCGCTGTTATTTATAACGGCGAAGCGTATCTGGCGATGGAAAATAATGAAGCGCTCGATTTTGTGGTTCCTACAGACGGCACCTGCCTTTGGATGGACGCCTTTGCCATCCCTGCGAACGCGGTCAACCCCGGCTATGCCCAGCAGTTCCTGGACTTTTTGTGCCGCGAAGACATTGCGCTTATGAATTTTGAATATATATATTACTCTACGCCGAACCAGGCGGTGATTGATTCGCTCGGTGAGGATGTCCTGTCTCAAAAAGCCATCTTCCCGGATGACTCGGTGTATAACAACGTCAGTGTGTTTAAATATCTCGGGGCAGAAACCGAAATGCTGTATTCGCAACTGTGGAAATCGGTGAAGTCCTGACGATCTTCGTGAAAAGGAGATGAATCGGTGTGTTTGAAATTAAAACCGGTTTAAATGCACCGTCCGATTGTATCGAAGCGGCATTTGCGCTGGATCAGATGGTCTATACGCCCGCGCTTTGCGGTGAAATCGAGAATATGAAGCGTCGTTACGAGTTTTGCCGCGATTCGTTTGTTTTTTTGTATGACGACAATACATTGGCGGGTTACGTCAATGTGTTTCCTGTCGCGGAGTCGCTTCGCAAGCAAATGACCGATAAAAAAGACCACCGCATGCGGGATGATGACGTGGAACCGTCGGAGATGGCGCAGTGGTCGACCGAGGATAAAAACCATCTTCTGATCTTATCTGTTGTGATCAAACCCGAGTATCAGAAAACGGCGGCGATCGTGGAACTGTCCGAAGCGTTTCTGACGTTTCTGCGCGAAAAGGATGCGGCTGGCTATGCGCTCGGCTCGCTGTTCGGCTATGCCGTGTCACTTGGCGGTGTCAAATTTATGAAACGCCTGCGCACGTCGTTCCTCAAACACACCGACGAGGAGTATAACCTGTTCTTCGGCGATGAAGAATCGGTGGAAACCTTGCTGGAAGACGGCTTTTTGCTCAATGCTTATAAAAAGACCTTCAACGACGATATGTATATTTTCATTCCGTTCTCGTCGCAACGCGTCAAAGGCAGTTTTGAATTTCTCGAAAAAGCCAATGCGCGCGTGACGAGGGACGAGGAAGAGCGGGAATACACATCGGGCGAGGATATGAGCCATTTGTCCTTCGGTGATCAGTTCTGCAAAATGCTCAATCGTCACGTGGAATACGAAACCACCAGTGAGGTCTTCAAATCGGGACAATTGCAACGGTTTTATATCGCCAATCCCGACAGCGAGGACGGCGCCTTTTATCTGGCGTGTTATGACGATGACTATGACGATATTCCGTTGTATGAAGAAGCGGTCCATCTGTTTATTACCGCGCATCGCGACACGGGACTGTATATTGCCACAATCGCGCTTCCCAACAACACCTATTGTCCGACACAGCTGATTGATCAGATGTCCTCGGGACACCTGGATATCGCTCGCGAACGCGGCGGCGAGTATATGGCGGTGGAGTCCTATATCGAAGACGCCTTTAAGCTCGAGAAATGCGGTGAACCAAAATGTGTGGTATGCCTGTCCAACGAGCCCGAAGACCGCAACGAGCTGGCGTATCTGCTGTCGGGCGAAACTTACTACAGCAAACATATCAATTATAAAATCCGTCAGCATCATCTGGACGCGTTGCTTGCGGATCATTCGGTCTATGATTATTATAAATCTTATATATCCGATTCGGTGATTGCTTTTGTTTTTGAGGCAGGTCACTATTCGGAGGATTTGTTTGAGCGTCTGGACGACAGCGCGTCAGTGCTGTTTATTGTTGAAATCGTGCTGTTCCAGAACACCGCCATTCTGCGTACCAATCGGAAGGTAGTGGAGGAACTCAGCGATGAGGATGATCAGGTGTCGCAGGAGAACATCGATGAACTGTATATTGAGTTCGGTAAAACGATGAAATTCTGGAATGCCGATATTTTTAAATATCCCTATTCCCAGAAGGAAGCCAATGAAGCCATCCGTTCGTTCGGTATTCAGAAAACGCTTGACGATTATTATCGGAATCAGCAATTCCTCGATCGTATGATTGAACTCAAAAGCAACATCACCGAGCAGGAATCGGATCGCACCATGAACAATATCCTGTTTTTCCTGTCGCTGATTGAAGGCTCTTCCATCACAGTGGCGGCGTTTGTGTGGGCGATGGGCATTGCACGCGGGAACGCGTTTATGGAGATGGACGGCGGACGGGTGATCTGGATTGCACTGTTCATTGCCGTTTGTCTTCTTTGCCGTTTTTCCAAGCAAATTGTGAGATCCATCCGGACGCGTATCAAGCGTCGTAAAAATCGAAAGGAGCGTGAAGCTCGTGATTACCACCTTAAAAAATGAGCAATTGACCGTGACGGCGTCGTCCTGCGGAGCGGAGATGCAAAGCATTGTCGCATCCAACGGCATTAGTTATCTTTGGGATGGTCACGCGCCGTATTGGAATCGTCGCTCGCCGACGCTGTTTCCGATCATCGGTGCCCTGCGCGACAATTTCGCAACGTCTGAACAGGGGGACATCCATCTGCCCAAGCATGGCTTTTGCCGCAGTGCACCGTTTGAGATGGTAGAGGAGACCCCGACGTCGGTCACCTATGCCTACAGCGACACCGAGGAAACCCGCGCTATGTATCCGTATGCATTCCGCTTCTGCGTGACACACAGCATCGATGGTGACACCGTACGCACCACTTACTCGGTGACCAATACGGGCGATGCGGTCCTACCGTTTTGCGTGGGAGGTCACCCTGCTTTTCATGTGCCGCTTGTGGAAGGGGAAGAGTACACCGATTACATGGTGGCGTTTGAGCAAATGGAAACCGCCGATTGCCCTGCGATTGACCTGACGACCTGTCTGGTGAATGACAGCATCAAAAATCGTCTGTTGTCGGATGAGACATCGTTCCGCCTGAATCATATCCTGTTCCGCGGTGATGCGTTGGTGTTTGACGACCTGAAGTCCAAAAAAGTGAAGCTGTATTCGCTCAAAAGCGGTCACGGTATCGAAATGGAGTTTGCGGATTTCCCGACGTTTGCGGTGTGGTCGATGGCGGATGATCAGCCGTTTGTCTGCTTTGAACCTTGGCACGGCGGTGCGACGCGCACGTCGGAGGATGATGTGTTTGAACACAAGAACGGATGTGTGCTGGCGGCACCCGGCGAAACACGCTCCTTCACCTACAGTATGAGGGTGTTTTGATGAAAAAAGCCTTACTGCTGGATCTGGACGGTACACTCGTCAATACACTGGCGGATCTGGCGAACGCTACGAACGCGGTGCTCGCGGCTAGCGGTTTGCCGACGCATCCGACAGAAGCGTATCGCCGCTTTGTCGGAAACGGTGCGCGCAATCTGATCAAAGCCGCGTCGGATATAACTGATGAGCAGCGACTCAATGAGATGCTCGCTTTGTTTCTTTCGGAATACGACCGCCGCCTGACGGAGTGTTCGTGTCCGTATGACGACGTAATTGAAACGTTGAATATTCTATCGGAAAGCGGCATTCATTCGGCGGTTGTGACCAATAAACCGCACGAACAGGCGGTTCGCTTGGTGAAGCATCTGTTCGGTGATCGCTTTTCCGTGGTGTACGGCGGTTGTGATGCCTATCCGAAAAAGCCGGATCCGCAAAGCGTTCTGCTTGCCGCAAAGGCAATCAACGTGTCGGTGTCGGATTGTGTTTTCGTCGGCGACTCCGATGTCGATGTGTTTACAGCACACAATGCAGGTATTCCGTGCATCGGATGTGCTTACGGTTTCCGCGGAGAAGCGGAGTTGAAAGCGGCCGGAGCGGACGAAATTGTATATTCTTTCGCTCAGTTGCAAAAAAATAGGTTGATTTTTGAATAATAATACAGTATAATCGATGTTGTAATTCAATCCGCTGTTTAATTGCGGATGAAAAGGAGAGATTTTTTATGAAAAAGTATTTGGCTTTGGTTATGGTTGCTGTTTTTGCTCTGACCTGCATGATGAGCTTCACCGCTTGCGGCAACTCGGCTGTGACGGCGAAAGTGGTGAACGTCGACTTGACCGATGAGTTGTATGCTTTCGGCGTCGATAAGGATCAACCTGAACTTCTGGCGCAGGTGAATGATTTTATCGCCGAGATTAAGGCGGATGGCACTCTGGATACTATTATGAGCAAGTATTTCGCCGGTGAAGGCGAGCTGGCTCCCGTGACTTCCGCCGCTCCCGACGACTCCAAGGATCAGTTGGTGGTTGCTACCAACGCAGCGTTTGAGCCGTTTGAGTACACGGAAGGCGATAAATACTTGGGTATCGATATGGAGATTGCCGCGTTGCTGGCTGAAAAGCTGGGCAAAGAATTGGTCATCAGCAATATGGATTTCGATGCTGTGTGCCTGTCGGTTGGTCAACATAAGTGTGACATCGCTATGGCCGGTTTGACCGTTAGCGAAGACCGCAAGGAGCATGTGACCTTTTCTGAGTCCTATTACACTGCGTCGCAACGTCTTATCGTTCCGAGCAACGATACCACTTTTGACGCTTGCAAAACCGCAGAAGATGTGGAAGCGATCCTGAACGGTTATGATTCTTCCGTGCGCGTCGGTGTTCAAAACGGCACCACCGGTCAATTGTACGGCAAAGGTGACGCCGATTGGGGCTTTGACGGCTTTGCTTTCGAGACGGTTGGCTATAAGAATGGCTCTTTAGCGGTGCAGGATATGCTGAACGGCAACATTCAGTATGTGATTATCGACGCGGCTCCCGCGGCTTCCATCACTGCTGCTTTGAACGAACTTGTCTAATCAACACACCCGATAACAGATCCCCCGCCCTGACGGGCGAGGAATTTGTTTTGTTATAAAGGAAAAGCTATGGGAAATTTTGAACGAAAATTTGAAGTTTTTTGGGAAGAACTGATTGTAAACGATGGGTACAAGATGGTGCTGGAGGGCCTGAAAAACACGGTGATTATAGCCGTGTTGGGTCTTATTATCGGCACTGTGATCGGCACGCTCATCGCCGCGGTACGTGTTACTCCCAAGTATAAGATGCTTCCGCGGATACTGAACAGTATCTGCACGGTGTACGTATCTTTCTTTCGCGGTACTCCGATGGTGGTACAGTTGCTGCTGTTTTATTATGTTTTGTTTCCTTTGATGGGCGTTCATGTATCCTCGGTAGGTGTGTCGGTCTTGGTGTTCGGATTGAACAGCGGTGCCTACATTTCCGAGATTATGCGTGGCGGTATTTTGTCAGTGGATTCGGGACAGATGGAGGGTGGCCGTGCTATGGGCTTGAGCTTCGTTGCCACAATGATGAAGATCGTGATCCCTCAAGCGGTGAAAAACATTCTTCCTACTATGGGCAATGAATTTATCACCTTAATCAAGGAAACCTCCATCGTCAGTTTCGTGGGCGCTTCCGATTTGTATAAAGCATTCAATATGATGGGTACCAACTCGTATGAGTTTATGATCCCTTATCTGGCGATGGCAGTGGTGTATATTATAATGGTCATGCTCATCACGCTGTTGATCAAACTTTTGGAAGCGAGGCTGAGAAAAAGTGATAAGAGTATCTAATCTTCACAAAAGTTTCGGGGATCTTGAGGTGCTGAAAGGCGTGGATCTCACTATCACTAAAGGTGAGATTGTCGTGATTCTCGGTGCCTCCGGCTCGGGAAAAAGCACCTTGCTTCGGTGCTTGAATATGATGGAGGATCCCACATCCGGTCATGTTTATTTTCATGATGTAGATCTGAGCGATATGAAGGTGGACATCAATGTACATCGCCAAAAGATCGGCATGGTGTTCCAGCATTTTAATCTGTTCAATAATAAAACCGTCATTCAAAATATGACCTTGGCACCTATCCATGTGGCGAAAAAGAGAGCGCGTCGCGCGCGTCTAAACAAATTTCTCCGCAAGCCTTACGAGGAAGCCGATCTTTTGAGCACGGCGCAGATTAACAAGGATGCTACACAAAAAGGAATGGAGCTTCTTGAACGAGTAGGATTGGCGGACAAAGCCAACGAATATCCTTCGCGTTTGTCCGGTGGTCAAAAACAGCGCGTTGCCATCGTGCGCGCCCTGATCATGCAACCCGATGTGATGCTTTTCGACGAGCCTACTTCAGCTTTGGATCCCGAAATGGTAGGCGAAGTGCTGGATGTTATGAAAGCCTTGGCCGAAGAAGGCATGACCATGGTGGTCGTCACGCATGAAATGGGATTCGCTCGTGAGGTTGGCGACCGCGTAATCTTTATGGACAACGGTGTGGTAGCGGTTGATGGTACGCCTGAAGAGGTGTTTGATAACCCTCAGCATCCGCGCCTCAAGGAATTTCTTGCAAAAGTACTGTAAACTAGGGGGTAGTGTGCATGAAGATCTTGTTTCAAGGCGACAGCATCACGGAATGGAACCGCATTTTTGAAGACCCGACCGATCTCGGAAACGGTTATGTCGCGTTTGCGGCGCAGAATCTGCGTGAGATGTTCCCGAATATCACCTTTGAGTTTGTCAATCGCGGTGTCAGCGGTGATCGTACTCGCGAGCTTCTGAAACGTTGGCAGAAAGACACCATCGATGTTCAGCCCGATATTATGACGCTGATGATCGGTGTCAATGATACCTGGCGTCGTTACGACAACAACGATCCGATGACGGCACAGGAGTTTGAGGCCAATCTTCGTACACTGCTTGACGATTTCAAAGCTCATACGAGTGCGAAGCTATTGATGATTGAACCGTTTCTGGCGCATGCCGACAACGATCTGTGGCGTGAGGATTTTTATCTGAAAGTTAACGCATTCCGCCGTGTTGCGAAGGAATATGCGGATGCCTATCTGCCGATGGATGGTCTGTATGCGGCGATGTGCGTCGAGGAAGAGCCGACGCACTGGTCTGCAGACGGTGTGCATCTGATTGAGCCCGGTTGCAAACGCATGGGAGA
>JAZQHP010000069.1:0-5035 GCA_045540655.1 Acutalibacteraceae bacterium | reverse complement strand
CCCCCATTCGCCCATGGCGGCGATGGACGCGGCATGCGAGGTAATATCCGCGCCGGGAGCGGTTTGCAGATTAAAGCAGAACATATCCAGGCGGCGTTGCTTCGTGACCGCAGGATCTTTTTGGCGAAGCGATCCCGCCGCAGCGTTGCGCGGGTTTTTAAACGGCTTTCCGCCCTGTTCCTCCTGTCCCGCGACCAATGCAGCAAACGTCCGGCGCGACATATAGACCTCTCCGCGCACGATCACATGCGCGGGAGCGCCCTGCAACGTATGCGGGATGCTGTCGATCACCACAATATTATGCGTTACATCCTCTCCCGTTTCGCCGTCTCCGCGGGTCGCACCGCGCACCAGCTTCCCCTGCTCATATTCCAGCGCGACGCTGAGTCCGTCAATCTTCGGCTCGACCGTATAGCGGGGCGCGTCAATCGTTTCGCGTACACGCCGATCAAACGCACGGAGCTCTTCCTCAGAAAAGACATCCTGCAGACTCAAAAGCGGCACTTCATGCTTAACGGGCGCAAACATGGACGAAACCGATCCACGTACACGCTGGGTATAGGAATCCGGCGTAATGAGCGACGGAAACGCTTCCTCCAGCGCCTGTAATTCCCGGGTCAGGGCATCAAATTCATCGTCTTCGATTTCGGGAGCATCGGCATCGTAATACCGTTTGCTGTGATAATCAATCAGCGCACGCAATTCTTCCACTCGCGTTTTTGCCGCTTCAAAATCCATGATTCTCGGCTCCGTTTCTTTTGGTATACATATATAATTTATTATACCCTGTTTTGCGTATCTTTGCAATGCTTTTATCCCGCATCGCCATAATTAAATATATCGTCCGCCACTTCGGGATCGCTGATCACGTTTGTATAGGTATCGGGTACCTCACCGACCAGAATCGTCTCGCCGATAATAAAGGAAGTTTTCACCTCGACATCCGCACTTTGAAGCGGCAATGTCACCGACAGCGGCACCGTCACCACCATAATGATGCTGTGCAATGTCTGGTTGATACCGGCGCCGTCGAAGTGATATTCCAGCCCCACCGTCGGCATCGCCGACAACAAATACCGACAGGGAATGTCGGGACCGTAAGCCGACAACAGTGTCGCACCGCAAAGCGTACCGAGCGGGACGCTGACCTGCTGAAAATCGATCTGCGACAGGCGCTCACGCACCGCGAGCACCGTTTGCGCTTTGATGCGGTTGATTTTGGCGGTGTTTGCCTGAAGCGACGTGATAACACCGGCCTCGTTACAGGAGATCCGCATCAGTTGTTCATAGTCGGTTTGTTCCTCCTCCAGCATAGCACACACCGCCTCGTTGATCACATCCTGTGCGGTGTTTTTGGCGAGCTTGCACGCGCTGTCGAGCATTAAGGGACGGTATTGCACCGACAGCGCCACCGTCAGCCCCAACAATCCGATCACCGCACACAGCAACCATCGATTTGCGCGTGCGCGCATTCTGTGCCGTTTCATTCGTCCACCTCCCTTTTTCCACTTGTACGCCGAAACGATACAATCGGTGCAAAAAAACGGCAAAGGACCGTGTCCTTTGCCGTTTAAAAGGTTGTATGAGAAATTAAAGAGCCGCCGCCACCGCGTCGCCCATCGCGTCAGTGCCGATCTTCTGCGTGCCCTCGGTATAAATATCGGGCGTACGCAGACCCTTCTCCAGTACGGTTTCCACCGCCGCTTCGATGGCATCCGCCGCTTCGCATTCGTCGAACGAATAGCGAAGCATCATCGCCACCGACAAGATGGTGGCCAAGGGGTTTGCCACATTCTGACCCGCGATATCAGGCGCCGAACCGTGAATGGGTTCGTACAGACCACGCGTACCTTCGCCCAAAGACGCCGACGCAAGCATACCGATGGAGCCGGCGATCTGCGATGCTTCGTCGGACAGGATGTCGCCGAAGATGTTGGAGGTGACGATCACGTCGAATTGCTTCGGATCACGCACGAGCTGCATAGCCGCGTTGTCAATATACATATGGTTGACATTGACTTCGGGATAATCCTTCGCCATCTCGTTGACGGTTTCTCTCCACAGACGCGAGCTTTCCAGCACGTTCGCCTTGTCGATGCTGTGCAGTTTACCGCCGCGCTTCATCGCCGTTTCAAACGCCACCTTCGCGATGCGCACGATTTCGGGTTTGGAATAGTATTCGGTATCATAAGCGCCGGGCACACCGTCTTTCTCGGTGCGACCGCGTTCGCCGAAATAGATGCCGCCCGTCAGTTCACGCACGACCATGATGTCCATGCTGTCGCCGATGATATCCTCGCGAAGCGGACACGCACTTTTCAGCGGTCCGTAAATCTTCGCGGGACGCAGGTTCGCAAACAGACCGAGCGCCGCGCGGATGCCGAGCAGACCCGCTTCGGGGCGTTGCTTGCCCGACAGACCGTCCCACTTATAACCGCCGACCGCACCGAGCAGTACCGCATCGGAGGCAAGGCAATCGTCGATGGTTTTCTGCGGCAACGGTTCGCCCGTGGCATCAATCGCCGCACCGCCGATGAGCGCCTCGGTATAGTGGACGGAAAAATCGTATTTTTCGCCGACAGCGTCCAGCACCTTGATCGCCTGATCGACAATTTCCGGACCGATGCCGTCGCCCTTGAGCAACGTTACGTTATACTGTTTCATCCTTGTTGTTCCTCCTTGACCGTTCTGTTGATCGCATTGAGCACCGCTTTCACCGATGCGCGGTTAATACTGCCCGAGACACCGACGCCGTAGATCGGCTTGCCGTTCGGACGGCACAGGCGAATGTATGCCACCGCTTTCGAGTCAGAGCCCGCCGAAATGGCGTGTTCGTGGTACGCCATGAACTGGTACCCCGTCACGCCGACCTGCGGCAAAGCGTTGAAGAAGGCGTCGAGCGGACCGTTACCGACCGATTCCACTACCACTTCTTCGTTGCCGACGCGGATGGATCCGTAGAAATGCACGTCGTGCTCGCCGGTTTGCTCGTTGATGTGTTCGCTGTCCACAAAACGGCAGGCATGCAGTTCATACTGTTTCGGCGTGCGGCGGTATTCCTGTTCAAACACCGCGTATACTTCATCGGTGGAAATTTCGCGTCCCGCTGCATCGCAGGCCGCTTTGACCAGTGCACCGAATTCGGCGTGCATATCCTTCGGAAGATGATAGCCGAAGGTGTGTTGCATGACATACGCCGCGCCGCCTTTACCCGACTGCGAGTTGATACGGATAATCGGCTCATATTCGCGACCGACATCGGCAGGATCGATGGGCAGATATGGGATTTCCCAGTATTCCGTGCCCGATTGTTCCATGTATTCGTGACCCTTGTTGATCGCGTCCTGATGCGAGCCGGAGAACGCCGTAAACACAAGTTGTCCGACGTACGGCTGACGTTCGCCGATGTGCATGCCGGTGCAACGTTCAAACAAATCGCGATAGCGAGGCAGATCATGGAAATTCAGCTTGGGATCGACACCCTGCGTAAACATGTTCAGACCCATCGTAACAATGTCGAGGTTGCCCGTGCGTTCGCCGTTGCCGAACAGCGTACCTTCCACGCGATCCGCGCCCGCCAGTAAGCCGAGTTCCGCCGCCGCCACGCCTGTGCCGCGGTCATTGTGCGGATGCAGGCTGATGATCGCCGCCTCGCGGTTGGGCAGATGACGGATGAAATACTCGATCTGGTCGGCGTGGGTATTCGGCGTGCACATTTCCACCGTGTTGGGCAGGTTGAGGATGACGGGATTCTCTTTAGTTGCGCCGAGCGTTTCCATCACGCGCGCGCAAATTTCTACGGCATTATCCATTTCGGTGCCCGAGAAGCTTTCGGGCGAGTATTCATAGCGGATGTTGGTGTCACCGTCGAAACTCTCCGTCAGCTCGCGGATGAGCTTGGCGCCCTCCACCGCGATATCGATGATGCCGGGCATCTCTTTTTTGAAGACCACCTTGCGTTGCAGGGTCGACGTCGAATTGTAGAAGTGAACAATGACATTTTTAGCACCGCGGATCGCTTCAAAGGTTTTGCGTATCAGATGTTCACGCGCCTGCACCAGCACCTGAATCGTGACATCATCGGGAATATGACCGCCTTCGATCAGCTCACGGCAGATTTCATATTCCGTTTCGGACGCCGAAGGAAAGCCCACTTCGATCTCTTTGAAGCCCATGTCGCACAGCGCCTTGAAAAACTCCAGCTTTTGCTCGAGATTCATCGGATTGATCAGCGCCTGGTTGCCGTCGCGAAGGTCGACACTGCACCAGATGGGTGCTTTATCGATCACGCGGGAAGGCCATTGGCGATCGGGCAGATCGATCTGCTCAAACGGACGGTATTTTTGGAAAGACGGTTTCAACATAACGGTAAGAACTCCTTTCAAAAGAAAAACGCTCGTCCCCGAAAGACAGGGACGAGCGATCACAATCGCACGTGGTACCACCCACATTCAGGCGCATTTAACGCGCCCCTTCAGCCTCCGATAAGGCCTCGGTCGGTAACGGGACCAAACGTTCCGCCCTCCCCTTTTACGGCTCGGACGGACAACTCCGGGATGAGCTATACACAAGCGGTGACAACGTCGGCTCACACCATCCGCCGACTCTCTTTGCCTGTCGTCCGTTGTCTTGTTCCCTTCATAGTCTTTGTCAGAAACGAACATTCAATTTCTATCTATTATACGCAGATACGCGCCGCTTGTCAAGCCCGAAATACAAGATTTCTCATCGGCGGCGCGCCATCGAAATCAGCCGGAGCAACTGCAGTGCCGATGCCGCGAGCGCCGCCACATAAGTCAGCGCCGCCACCGTCAGCACGCGTCGCGCACCAACCGCTTCTTCCCCATCCAGCATATCGTATTCACGGATGGCTTTCATCGCGCGACGACTGGCATCCAGCTCCACCGGCAGTGTCAACAGCTGAAACAGCGTCACCACCGCGTACAGCACAATGCCGATATACACCAGCGGTTGCCACGCAAACAAGAAGCCGATAAGCGCCAGCGGGATCGCCGCGCCCG
The DNA here is from genome assembly GCA_045540655.1 of Acutalibacteraceae bacterium. Lineage (GTDB taxonomy): Bacteria > Bacillota > Clostridia > Oscillospirales > Acutalibacteraceae > RGIG1959. Next base: position 14 of record JAZQHP010000069.1, on the reverse strand, counting down.
ACGCAAACTGCACC
>JAZQHP010000068.1:0-16005 GCA_045540655.1 Acutalibacteraceae bacterium | reverse complement strand
ACGTGAAACACCATGCAGGATACGGTGTACCCGCCTTTTTTTATGGTTGCTGTCATGATTTGTTATACCGGACCGCCGGGAATGTCGATTCCTACATGGTTGGTATCCTCCGCCGCCAAACAAAAAAACAGGGAGTGTTTCACATGAAACACTCCCTGTGGTATCGGTTACAGATTGATACGGCCGTAGAGCGACGCGGTCGCTTCGGTCTCGGACTTGGTCTTTTCGGGCGGGGTCGCGCCGTCCGCCATCGGCAACGGATTGCTGCGCGGCACGAACTCGCGCACCTTGCGTTCGGGCGGTTTGATCACATATTCGCTGTCGCGCAACTTTTCGCGGCGCGGTGCGGTGGTCTCGCCACCCTCCTTCGCCTTATTCTTGCCGCCGCGACGGTTGCGGCGGTTCTTGTTGGGGTTGTCATCGGAAGGACCGATCACCACGTGACGGTTCGGCTCACTGCCGACACTCCACGAAGTCGCCCCTTTGATTTCCTGCACCGCCGTGTGGATCAGGCGGCGCTCATAGGGGTTCATGGGCTCCAAAGAGGATTTGCGACCGGTGCGCGCCGCTTGCGACGCCATCTTTCTGGCAAGACCGCGCAGTGCTTGTTCTCTCTTTTCGCGGTAGTTGCCGATGTCGATGGTCACACGATAGTAATCGTTGTCCACACGATTGGCCACAAGACCCGTCAGGTACTGCAGAGCGTCCAGCGTATCGCCGCGGCGACCGATGATGAAACCGACGCTGTCACCTTCGATCATCAGCACACAGCCGTTTTCTTCTTCCTTCACGGTCACGGTCGCTTGTGCGCCCATCGCCTCAAGCACCTGCTCAAGATACGCTTTGGCAATTTCGGACGCGCTTTCTTTGATTTCCAGCACACCCTTCACGATCGCATTCGCACCGCCGAACAGACCGAGCGTCTTCGCCTTGGGCTCCTGTTGCACTTCAAACACGATGGCTTCGGCATCGGCTTCGAGCTCCGCCGCGATCAGCGCTTTGGCTTCTTCGATGGTGGCGGCTTCTTTGACACATTCTTTACGCATGATGTTTCATATCCTTTCTGTTGCTGTCTTATTCTTCCGATGCATCGCCTGTGTCATCGGCGGGGGCGGCGGTCTGCGTATCTTCGACGGCGTCCGTCGAACCGCCTTTTTCCGAAACGTGGTTGCCGTTCGGAATATGGTTCTTTTTGTTCTTATTCTTTTTCTTGCTCATTTCGCGGGATTCCTCGCGGCGACGCTCCAGCTCCTGTTCGGCTTTGCGTGCCTCGGCTTCTTCCTTCTGACGAGCCTGCGCCAGGCGCTTCTTGTCCTCCGCTTTCTTGCGGCGACGCTCCTGGTATTCCGCTTCCGCTTCGGCGCGCGCCTTGGCGGGATCATAGATCTTATACAGGATCACGGTCTGCAACATCGACAGCAGGTTGCTGAAAATCCAGTAGATGCCGACCGCGCCCGGCACGGTGAACGCGATGAACAGCGACATCGCCGGCATGTAAATCAGCATCATATTGTTGGTGCAACCGGCACCCGGCTGATCGCCCATGATCTTTTTGTTGTTTTTCGTCGAAATCCAGCTGACGAAGAAGGATGTAATACCCGAAACAATCGGGATGATCCACAGGAAGTTGATTCCCTGGAAACCGCCGTTCCACGGTTGGTCCAGCAGAGAATATTCGGTATTCAGAATGGTAAACTGATCGCTCATTTCCACGATCTGGTTGTACACCGCTTCGGGTCCGCCGATCTTGTTGACCTCGCCTTTGATGACATCCGCCGACACGCCTGCGCGCGCCACAGAGGCTTCGGACGGAGCGGTCAGTTCTGCCAGAATCTGTTCCTTGTATTCATCGGCGTTTTTCATCAGACGCAGTTCGCCGTAATATCCCTTGAACTGATCCTCGGGGATGGTCCCTTCGGCGATGATCGCCTGCTGGGACACCGCAATGACGTGTTCGGGAATCGGGGGTTTCGACAGATTGGTCAGCGGCGAATAAATCGCGGCGATAACACCAAACAGCACCACCATCGACAACAGCATCGGCAAGCAACCGGCGGTCATGCTCACGCCGTGCTTTTCATAGAGCTGTTGTTGCTTTTCGGCGAGCTTTTGGCGGTCGTTGGCGTACTTTTTCTGCAAGCGCTCCATAGCGGGCGCGAGTCTCGCACGATCCATCGAGCTCTTTTGTTGCTTCAGCGAGATCGGAAACAGCAACAAACGAATCAGAAATGTGAAGATAAACAACGTGATGAAGTAGTTGGGAATCCACTGGTAGATAAAAGACATCGCAATACCAAGCGGTTTACCCAGTAAATCCAAAAATCCCAAAATTCAGTCCCTCCTGATGTCGTGGTCCGTCCGCCGTCAGCGGGACGGTTTGTCTTTTTTTTCCGGCACGGGATCGTAGCCGTATCCGCCGAAAGGATTACAACGCAAAATACGCCACATCGCCATTCCCAATCCTTTCAAGGCGCCGAACCTTTCAATCGCCTCGATCGCATATTGCGAACAGGTCGGCGAAAAACGGCAGCACGGTTTGGTGTGGGCGGAAATGTGACGTTGATAAAAGCGAATCATTTTAATGAAGATCGTTTTCATCGGTTGATCCTTTTCGTATTGACGGCAGCAGCGTCAGCGCCTGAAAATGCGCGGTCATCGCTTTTTTGACCTGCGGCATGGAGGCGGTGGCGGTGCGGGTGCGCGCCACAAATACGATATCCCAGGTTCCTTTGATTTGCGGGCTTATCAGACGATAAGCCTCCCGAATGAGCCGGCGACAACGGTTTCTGGTGACTGCTTTTCCGATCTTTTTGCCGGTGGTGATGCCCACCCGACAAACTCCAAGTCGATTCTTTTTCACATACGTGACCAGAACGGGACTGACCTGCGAACGACCGTGATAATACAGCGTGCGGAACTCTTTATTGAGACGCAAAACCGTTGCCTTTCGGTTTTCCATAGTGTGACCTCCTTTTTTCTATCCCACGAAGCTTCGCGTTATAAAAAAAAGCCACACGATGGTGGCATTTTTTAGTAGGTCAGTTGCTTTCTGCCCTTTGCGCGGCGACGCGCCAAAACCTTACGGCCGTTGGCAGTAGCCATTCTTTTACGGAAGCCGTGTTCCATCTTGCGATGGCGCTTTTTCGGTTGATAGGTACGAAACATCGTATGCTCCCCCTTTCGTTTGCGTCGCCGTTCGCGACGAATCATAATGATATGTCGAGATGCGCAAAGCACATCCTCAAAGACACAACCTTGCGAGTGTACATTATATACCGAAAGTACAAAAAAAGTCAACACCTAAACCCGTAATCTTTCAAAAAATTTTTCTTTGTTTGTGTATAAATATCGTTTCTGACACTATATTTTGTGGTTCTTTCAAAATTGAAATGCTTTTATTTTATTCTCTCCGCTCTTGTTTCTTAAAATGCGAAAAAGTTTTCCCCCTATATATAATTTAAGGTTGAAAAAATAATCTATTTATGATATACTTTTATGAGTATTATGAGAAGTTTTCGGCATTGCTTTCCGTGCCGTTTTTCGGATGCCTTCGACATCTTCGGAAAGCCCCAAAAATATCATTCGGACAGGAGCGTTTTTTATGAGTTCACAAGAATCCATCCATTCCCTGTATCAGGTATGGGTATACACCATGCAATACTTACAGGATAATTTCAACATCAGCGAAGCCGCCATTGATATGTGGATCGGCAGTCTGTCGTTGAAATCCATCGACAACGGCAAGGTATACCTGGAGGTCAACACGGATTTCCAGAAAAACATCATCGAACAGCAATACGGCGAGCCCCTGCGGCAGTCCTTCTCCCACGTGCTCGGTTTTGAAGTGGAGCTGGAAATTATCAGCATTGAGCGCCGCCCCGTCATCGAGCCGACCCCTTCGGACGACAGCTTCGGATCGGACTACTTCTTCAACCGCACCGCGGAAACCGGCGATTATACCTTTGAAAACTTCATCGTCGGCGCATCCAACCGCTTCGCGCATGCCGCCTCGGTGTCGGTGGCATCCAATCCCGCCGGTCACTACAATCCGCTGTTCATCTACGGCGGCTCGGGTCTGGGTAAAACCCACCTGCTGTACGCCATCTGCGCGGCGGCACGCGAAAAGAATCCTCAGCTGCGCGTGCTGTACACCAAATGTATTGAAATGACCAACAACTTCATCACCGCGCTCGGAGAAGGCACCACCAAGGAATTCCGCGAGAATTATCGCCAGGCAGATATTCTGCTGGTCGACGATATTCAGTTCCTGGCAGGCAAACCGCAGACACAGGAAGAATTCTTTCACACCTTCGATTACTTACACAACGCCGGTCGCCAGATCGTTATTACGTCGGACCGTCCTCCCCGCGAAATTGCGACGCTGGAGGAACGTCTGCGCACCCGTTTTGAAATGGGTCTGCTCGCCGACATTCAACCGCCCGATCTGGAAACCCGCATCGCCATCATCAAGCGCAAGGCGTTTTTGCTGAATATGAAGATTCCGGACGATGTCTGTGAATCCATCGCGCACCAGCTCAAGTCGAACGTCCGTCAGCTGGAAGGCGTCGTGAAAAATATGCACGCGCAATACCTGATCGGCGGCAACGCTCCCTCCCACCTCACCGCCAAGAATGCGATCCGTGACGTGCGCTCGAGCAATCAGCCCACCCCCGTCACGATCGAACGCATCATCAGCGAGGTGTCCCGTACCTTCAACGTCACCCCCGACGACATTCTTTCCAAGTCCCACGCGTCGCACATTGTGCGCGCCAGACAGGTCGCCATCTTTGTGGTGCGCAACATCACCGGTCTTAAACAGAAGGATATCGGACAGAAATTCGGCGGCTTTGATCACACCACGGTGCTGTACGCTCTGCGCAAGGTCGACTCGCTGATGCAAAGCGATCCGTCCTTCCGTGACACGGTCAACGACATCATCAAGAACTTAAGCGAGGAGAAATAATTTCCACAAATGGTCGTGTGAATGCGCGGTGGAAACAGGTGGAAAACTCACATCTTCCACATATTTTTCCACATTTCACTCACCCTCATTCACCCTTTGTTAACACTTTCCTTTTTCCTCGTTTTGTTTCCACAATTTCCACATTTTACCCCGCCGCTTTTTCAAGCACCTCTTTGGCTTGGTGACAGGCGTAAGACCCCATTTTCACTTTTTCACCGCCCCTATTACTATGACGAGAAAGTAAGTAGTATATGTTGTGAAACGGCGGTGCCGTTTCTTTCCCATGTTCGTTGTTCAAATGTGAATAAGTAAGGAGATATGAATTGTATGAATATCATGTGCAACCGCGATGCGCTCGCCGAAGCCGTCGCCACCGTCAGCCACGCTGTATCCGGTAAATCCACCCTGCCTGCGCTCGAAGGTATCCTGCTTCGCGCCAACGGCTCGTCGCTGTATCTGGCGGGCTACGATATGGAGCTCGGCATCACCACCACCATCGAAGCGTCGGTCAAGCAGATCGGCGATATCGTTGTGTCGGTCAAGCTGTTCGGTGACATCGTCCGTTCGCTGAGCGGCGATGTGGTGAGCATCACGGTGGATGAAAAGATGAACGTGAAGATCCGCTGCGGTATGGCGGATTACGAAATCATGGGCATCAGCGCGGCGGAATATCCCGAGATCCCCACCGTGCCCGAAGGCGTCGGCTTTGTGGTGGAGCGGGCGACGCTTCGCAGTATGATCCGTCAGACCATTTTTGCGGTGGCGCAGAATGACATCGGTCGCCCCGTTCACAAGGGCACGCTGTTTGAGCTGAAAAATAAAATGCTCACGCTTGTCAGTCTGGACGGCTCGCGTCTTGCCATGCGCAGTGAGCCGATTCAGAGCGATGAAAATATTCAGTTCGTGGTGCCGCGTAAAACGCTCAACGAATTGCTCAAAATGCTCGACGACGAGGAGAAGCCCACCTCCATCATTGTGGGCAACCGCCACATTCTGATTGAAGTGGGCGGCTATGTTGTGATTTCGCGCATCATCGACGGCGAATTTCTGGCGTATCGCAAGGCGATCCCGCAACAGGTCAACACCACGATCCGTGTCAACACCCGCGAGCTGATCCAATCGGTCAACCGCGCGGCGATCGTGATCAATGACCGCGTCAAATCGCCGCTCATCTGCGAGTTCGGCGACGGTCGCATCAAAATCAGCTGTTCGACGCCGCTGGGCAGTGCGAGCGATATGATGAATGCTTCCATCGAAGGCAAACAGGAGACGATGAGCTTCAATCATCAGTTTTTGATGGATGCACTGAAAAATACCGAAACCGACGAGGTGCGCATCGAGCTCAACGGCGCGCTGTCGCCGATGAAGATTCTGCCGCCGCAGGGAGACGACTTTCTGTTCCTGGTGCTTCCCATGAGAATGCCCGGCGGCACCAACAACCGATAAGCAAGAACGTCAACACAAAGGAACACAGACTATGAAGACAATGAACATTGCCATCCACACGGAATTTATCCGTATGGATGCGTTATTGAAGCTCGCGGGACTGGTCATGACCGGCGGCGAAGCCAAAGCGGTCATTCAGGGCGGCGAGGTGCTGTTCAACGACGAGCCGTGCCTGATGCGAGGTAAAAAGGTGCGCGAGGGCGACCGTGTCACGTTTGACGGCGTGACGGTCACGGTGACGCTTGAGGAAGACGCATGAAGCTCACGCAGTTAGAGGCGACGAATTTCCGCAATCTGAAACACGTGTCTCTCACACCGTGTGAGGGTATGAACATCTTATACGGCGACAACGCCCACGGCAAAACCAATATTCTCGAAGCCATCTGGATGCTGACGGGCGGCAAGAGCTTTCGAGGCAGTCGGGACAGCGAACTGATCCGATTCGGCGAGGAGACCGCCTCCGTCAAAGCGACATTTTACGGACGAGGGAGAGAGCAAACCGTCGAAATGGACGTGAAGGAGCGGCGCAAGGCAACGCTCAACGGCATTGCTCAGCCGAGCCCGAAAAAACTGACGGGGCAATTCTGTGCGGTCATTTTTTCGCCCGATCATCTGTCGCTCATCAAAGACGGTCCCGAAGAACGGCGAAGATTTCTCGATGCCGCGATCTGCCAGACGCGTCCGCTGTATATGAAGATTCTCAGCGACTACACCCGCACCGTCAAACAGCGCAACGAATGGATCCGAGCGGTACGCAGCGGCTTGCAGGAAGCAGACGATCTGCTGCTGGATGCGTTCGACGAACGCATGGCGAGAACCGGTATGATGGTGCGGAAATATCGCGCCGCGTATATAGAAGCGCTGACCCCTTTTGTGGATGCCTTTTTTGAAGGGCTGTCGTCCAAGCGCGAGCGCATGACGCTGGCGATGGAGGGAACGTGCGACGGGCAGGAGCTGTTTGAAGAGATCAAAGCCGCCCGCCGCATCGACATGAAGGCGGGACATTCCACCGTCGGACCGCATCGCGACGACCTGACGGTGTGCATCAACGGCAACGCCGCGCGCGCCTTCGGCTCGCAGGGTCAGCAACGCTCGGCGGTGTTGGCGCTCAAGCTCGCCGAAGCGGCACTGCTTGCCCGCGAATACAACGAAAAACCGATTATTTTACTGGACGATGTGATGAGTGAGCTGGATCTGTCGAGACAGGAATTTATTTTGAATCACATCGAAGGCTTTCAGGTGTTTATCACCTGCTGTGATCCTGCGTCCATTATGCGACTGGCGGACGGACAGGTGTTTCACATTCAGAACGGCGGCATCACGGACGGTGACGGCCGCGCATAACAAACAGAAAGGATCGCGCGGATTATGTATGTGCATTTAGGCGCGGACACGGTGGTGCGAAGCGACACGATCGTCGGGATTTTCGACACCGACAACACCACCGTGAATCATATTACCCGCGATTATTTAAACCGTATGGAACAGGAAGGGCATCTCATCAGCATCACCTATGAAGTGCCCAAATCCTTTGTGGTGTGCATGGAACAGGGACAACAGACGGTGTATTTGAGCCAGGTTTCCGCCACCACCTTAAAAAAACGGATATTACAAGGCACGATATAACGAAACAGGATAGTTTTTTGCAAAGCGAGAAGGGAGAACAAACCGAATGAGTACCGAACAAATGAGCAATCAGGCGTATGACGAAAGCCAGATTCAGGTTCTTGAAGGTCTGGAAGCGGTGCGCAAACGCCCCGGCATGTACATCGGCTCTACAGGTGAAAAGGGATTGCACCATCTGGTCTACGAGATCGTCGATAACTCCATCGACGAAGCGCTCGCGGGCTACTGCACCCATATTGAAGTGGAGATTCTGCCCGATAACATCATCACCGTGCGCGATAACGGACGCGGCATTCCCGTCGGTATAAACGAGAAGCTCGGTCTGCCCAGTGTCACGGTGGTGCTGACGGTGCTTCATGCGGGCGGTAAATTCGGCGGCAGCGGCTATAAGGTATCGGGCGGTCTGCACGGCGTGGGCAGCTCGGTGGTGAACGCCCTGTCGGAATTTCTCGAGGTGGAGATTTCCCGCGACGGCAAGGTGTATGCCCAGCGGTTTGAGCGCGGCAACATCGTCACCGACCTGACCGTCATCGGCACGTCCGAGAGCGACGGCACCTTCATCCGCTTTAAACCCGATGCGGAGATTTTTACCGATACCACGGAATACAATTTTGAAACGCTCCAGAAGCGTCTGCGGGAGCAGGCGTTCCTCAACGCCGGTCTGCGCATTTCGCTGACCGACCGCCGCAACGAGGACGCGGTGGTGGAGGAGACCTACTGCTACGAAGGCGGTATTTCGTCCTTTGTGGAATTTATGAACAAGACCCGCGGCAACGAACCGCTTCACGAGGAGGTCATCCACCTGTCGATGACAGAGGATGATGCGACGGTGGAGGTCGCGCTGCAGTACACGGGCAGTTACAACGAAAATATCGTGTCGTTCGCCAACAACATGCACACCATCGACGGCGGTACGCATGAGGACAGCTTCAAGCGCGCGATCCAGCGTATTCTCAACGATTACGCCCGCAAATATAAGATGCTCAAGGACAACGACAGCAATCTGAAGGGCGACGACGTGCGCGAGGGTCTGACGGCGGTCATCAGCGTCAAACTCAAGGACGCGCAGTTTGAAAGCCAGACGAAAGCCAAGCTCGGCAACACCTTCATCGGCAAGCTGATGAACAAAATGCTCGGTGACAAGCTGGTGACCTATCTGGAGGAGCATCCGTCGGTCGGTCGCGCGATCCTCGACAAAGCGATCCACGCCGCGCACGTGCGCGAAGCGGCGCAGAAAGCGCGTGAGCGCGAACGCAAAAAGACCGGCATCGGCTCGACCCGTATGCCCGAAAAGCTCGCCGACTGCATCTGGCGTGATCCCGAACGTACCGAACTGTACATCGTCGAGGGTGATTCGGCAGGCGGCTCGGCGATCCAGGGACGCGATCGCAACTTCCAGGCGATTCTGTCGATGTGGGGCAAAATGCTTAACGTCGAAAAGGCGCGCATTGACAAGGTGTACGGCAACGACAAGCTCACCCCGATGATCATTGCAATGGGTTGCGGTATCGGCGAGGAATTTGACCTCTCGAAACTGCGCTACGGCAAAATCATCATCATGGCGGGTGCCGACGTCGACGGCTCGCACATCCGCACCCTGCTTCTGACCTTCTTCTTCCGCTATATGCGGCCGCTCATTGAAAACGGCCATATCTATATTGCCCAACCGCCGCTGTATAAGGTGTTCAAGGGCAAAAAGGTGCGCTATGCGTTCTCCGATCCCGAGCGCGATCAGTACATTGAGGAGCTCGGCGGCAACGCCGATGTCCAGCGCTATAAAGGTCTCGGTGAAATGGATCCCGAACAGTTGTGGGAAACCACGATGGATCCCGCGTTCCGCACGATGTATCAGGTGAAACTCGAGGACTTCAACGAAGCCGACGAGATCATCACCATTCTGATGGGCGATAAGGTGGAGCCCCGTAAGGAATTCATCGAAAAGAACGCCCAGTACGTCACCAATCTCGATGTCTGATGTGAGGATGGGACTTTGTTGAAATTTGATGTAGTATTGACGCTGACCGAGGAGGAAATTCTCGACGGTCTGCGGCGCGCGGAGCTTCGCCGCGCATCCAACACCCGCCTGATCGTGCAGACGGTGTTGCTCGGCGGCATTGCCGCGTGGTCGCTGATCGCCTTTTTCGGCGGCGGTATGACGACCCTGCCGTCGTTGTTCATCGGCGTGGCGGCACTGGTGCTTATTCCCGTGATGTGGTTTGTGCCCGACGCGCAGATGAAGCAGATGGCGCGGCAGATGGCGCAAAGCGATCGGGCGGCGCATATGTGGGTATTTGAGGACGGGCTGGATTTTGGTGACGACGAACCGCCGCATGCCTATTTCGATTACACCGCGATCTGCGCGATGCCGCCCGAGGAGGGCGCGGCGCTTGCGACGCTGGTGCTTCGCTTTCGCAACGACGACGTCATCGTCGTACCGCGCCGCCTGCTTACAGAGGAACAGTGGCAGTGGTTGTTGCAGACGACCGCCGACAGTCGCGCCGGACAAAGGAGGCATCTCTGATATGCTGGCTCCGAAAGCATTTGAACAGGAACTGTGCGAGCAGACCTATGTGGCGGGCAGGTATACCGCCGCTTCTAAAACGGGAGCGATTCGCTTTACCGTGCCGGTTTGCTTCGCGGCGATGGCGCTCGTGATCTACGGTGTGCGCGCCTTTTATTCGGCGGTGCTGTTTCCCGCGCTGATATCCTACTGGTTGTCCGGCGCGCTGATTCTGCTCACCGGTGTCGGACTGGCGCTGGTGTGGCTGGTCGTGTTGCCGCGCCGCATCCGTCGGCAAGCCGCCGCGGATTATGCGCATTACCGCGCGCTGTACGGGCGCACGGCGGTGCATTTTGAACAGGATGACATGACGCTGACGGGGGAGATGCTGACCTTTCGCGTGGCATTTGCCAAAACCCGCCTGTGCGTGGAAACGAACGACCTGTTTGTGATTCTTACCGACGACAACGATGTCGTATTGCTCGAAAAAGCCGCGTTCACCGCGCCCGAGGACACCGTCGCGTTTTTACGGGATGTGTTTGCGCGGTGGTATGTGCGAAAGAGGTGAGCGGGATGGCGAAGGTAGCCGTCAGCGTGCGTTGCACGCGGGAAGAATACATGACCTTTTGCGCCAAACGGCACAAACCGACCCACCTGCCGCTGATCGCCGGCGCGGTGCTGTTGTGCGGGGCGGCGGGCTCCTATATCCTGCAACAGCAGGCGACCCAGACGGGACTGTTGCTGTTGTTGCTCGGTCTGATCGGCGTGACGCTGGAAGGACTGTGGTTGCCGCTGTTTCGCAAAGGCGAAGCGGGACGCCGTTATGACGCGTCCGACACGCTTCGCCAGGCGGTCAGCATCGAGCTGACCGACGAGACCCTGCTGGTACGGACCGCCGTCAAGGAAGGCAACCTGCCGCTGTCGCTGGTGACGGCGGTGGAGGAGACCGACGCGATGATGGCGGTGCTGTTCGGCAAGGAATGCACGATTTATATTCCCAAACGTGTGCTTCGCGAGGACGAATATGCGCTCCTGCGGGAAGCACTCAGCAGAAAAGAGTAAAACCTATATGACAGAACAATACGTATCCACTCCCGATACCGAGACCGTCGAGCGGGGTTATCCCGTCGACGTGAAGGAGGAGGAGTTTGTGCAGTTCAGCATGACGCTGGCAAAAACCTTCGGGGCATTGCGCATGCAACTGCCGACCGCGATCTGCTTTACTTTATATATGGTGCTGGCGGCGGTGCTGATCGTCTGGGAATACCTGGACAGCGGCACCATCAGCTGGGTACTGATTGCCGTGGCCGCCCTGTCGGTGGTGTGCGCGGTGCCCGGACTGATCGTGATGCCGCGCAAAACCAGGCGTACTGCCGAAAAAAGCTATCGCGACAATAATGATAACGAGTACTACGGCGAGCTGATCGTGCGTCAGGGCGAGATCGTCAAGCTGGGCGGCTACAAACGCTGGAGCGTGCCGCTCAACGCGACCACGCTGTACATCGAGGACACCGATTTCATGGCGTTTACCGCGATGGGCGGCTGGCAACAGGTGATCCTGCTTCCCGCGCGATGCCTGACCGAGGACATGGCGGCGGCGATCCGCCGGCAGGTGTTCGATCCCGCATGTACCGTCAACCGCAAGGTACTGCACCGCATGAATGCGAGGGCGACCGCTCCGCTGCCGATGCGCGACCTGCCGCAGTTACCGAGGACCCTCTGGTCGTGCCGCTTTGCGTATACGCCCGAGGAACTGCGCGCGCTGATGTCCGACACGGGACAGCGGCGGCTGGTGAAAAGCCTGCCGGTGACGGCGCTCGGATCCTTTGGTGCGGGATTGGCGATGATGCTGTGCTTTGAAAGCGTGTGGGCGCTGGTGCTGACCGCGCCTCTGACGCTGTTGCTGGCGTTGCTGGTGTCGTCGCTCAACGCCGCGGCAACCGCCAAACGGACGGCGGCGACGCAGACGGTGCGTGTGAACGTCACGCTGACCGACCGCGGCGTGGAATTTGATATACAGCCGGGCGGGCAGAAGATGCACCTGCGCTGGCAGGCGATCGGGCGCGCGACCGAAACCGATACGGCGGTGGAGCTGTACTACGCCGATCATCGGCTGTTGCGTATTCCGAAACGATGCATTGACGATATGGACGAATTGCGTGCGCTGATCGACAAGCATCGCCGTCATATATAAGCCGACAAACCGCAAGTAAGGACACATAGAAGAAAAGGGACCTTTTGAAAAAAGGAGTTGTGAAGCAATGGATGAACAGAATGTCCAAAACGGGCCGGACAACCGCGTGCTGAGCGTGGAACTCGAGAAGGAAATGAAAAAATCCTTCATGGAGTATTCCATGTCGGTTATCGTGGCGCGCGCGCTTCCCGATGTGCGCGACGGTCTGAAACCCGTTCATCGCCGCATCCTCTATACGATGCACGAGAACAATCTGACACCCGACCGCGCCTACCGTAAGTGCGCCGACACCGTCGGTGCGGTGCTGGGTCGTTATCACCCGCACGGTGACGCGTCCGTTTACGATGCGATGGTGCGTATGGCGCAGGATTTCTCCTTGCGGTATCCGCTGGTTGACGGTCACGGTAACTTTGGTTCCATCGACGGTCACCCCGCCGCCGCCTATCGTTATACTGAGGCGCGCATGAGCAAGATGTCGCTGGATATGCTCACCGATATCGATAAGGACACGGTCGATTTTGATCCCAACTACGACGACCGCTTGAAAGAGCCGCGCGTGTTGCCGTCGCGCTTCCCGAACCTGCTGGTCAACGGCTCGTCGGGTATCGCCGTCGGCATGGCGACCGAGATCCCGCCGCACAACCTGCGCGAGGTCGTCGACGGCATCTGTGCGCTCATCGACAACCCCGACATCGACGTGTTCGAGCTGATGGAATACATCAAGGGTCCCGACTTCCCGACGGGCGGCACGATCATGGGCTATTCGGGCATCCGCGCGGCGTACGGCACGGGTCGCGGCCGCATTCTGGTGCGTGCCAAGACCGAAATCGAGGAAACCGCCAACGGACGCTTCCGCATCGTGGTGACCGAGATCCCCTATAAGGTCAACAAGCTCAATCTTGTCAAGAGCATCGTGGAGCTGGCGGACGAAAAGCGCATCGAAGGCATCCGCGACGTTGTCGACCATTCCGACCGCGAGGGTCTGCGTATCGTCATTGATCTGGCGAAGGACGCCAACCCGCAGGTGGTACTCAACCAGCTGTTCAAATACACGCAGATGCAGGTCACGTTCGGCGCGATCATGCTCACCCTTGTTAACGGTGTGCCGCGCATCCTGACCCTGAAGCAGATGCTCGAGGAATACGTCAAGTTCCAGAGCGAGGTCATCGAGCGCCGCACGCGCTACGATCTGCGCAAAGCGAAGGAACGCGAGCATATTCTCGAAGCGCTCAAACGCGCGACCGACTTCATCGACGAGGTCATTTCGATCATCCGTCACGCCCCCGATATTCCCGAGGCAAAGACGCGTCTGATGGAGCGCTTCGGTTTTGACGATGTGCAGGCGGACGCGATCGTGAAGATGCGTCTCGGTCAGCTTGCCGGTCTCGAACGCCAGAAGATCGAGGACGAACTCGGTCAGTTGCAGATCAGGATCGCGGAATACGAAAGCATCCTCGCCGATCACGGCAAGGTGCTCGCCATCGTGAAGGAAGAATGCCTCAAGATGCGCGACAAGTACGGCGATGAGCGCCGCACCTCCATTTCGATGGTGAGCGGCGAAGTGGATATTGAGGACCTCATTCCCGAGGAGGATTGCGTGCTGACGATGACGCGCCTCGGCTACATGAAGCGTCAGGCGGCGGATGTGTACAAAGCACAGCGTCGCGGCGGTCGCGGCATCCGCGGCATGACGACGAGGGAAGAGGACGTGGCGGATCAGATGCTGCTTTGCTCGACGCATGACTTTGTCATGTGCTTCACGACAGCGGGTCGCGTCTATCGCCTGAAGGGCTATGAGATTCCCGAAGGCAGCCGCAATTCCAAGGGCATGAACGTCGTCAATCTGTTGCCGCTTCAGGGCGATGAAAAGGTGACGATGATGATTGCCGTGCCTTCGACGCTCGACAGCGAAGGACGCTATCTGTGCATGATTACCCGCAAGGGCATCATCAAGCGTACGCGCCTGGATGCCTATCAGAATTCCCGTAAAAACGGACTGATCGCGATCGACCTTGACGAGGGCGACAGCCTGGTGCAGGTGCTGGAGACCGACGGTTATCAGACGCTGGTCGTCGCCACCCGCAACGGTATGGCGATCCGCTTCGACGAAAATGACGCCCGCGTCATCGGACGTACGGCGCGCGGTGTGCGCGCGTTGTCGCTGGGCGAGGGAGACGAGGTCGTCGGCATGGAGACCTGTCAGGAAGGCAAGCTCCTGCTGACCGTTGCCGAAACGGGCTACGGCCGTCTGTCGCCGTTTGACAATTACCGCATCCAGTCGCGCGGCGGTAAGGGTCTGAAAAACTATCATGTCAACCGCTACGGTTATGTCGCGGGCATCCGCGTGATCGATTCCGAGGACGATCTGATCCTCATCACGTCCGACGGCATCCTGATCCGTATGCAGTTGTCCGAGATCCGCGAATGCGCGCGTCCGTCGAAGGGTGTCCGCATCATGCGTGTGGCGGAGGGCGCCTCCATCGTGTCGATGGTCACCGCGCCGCATGACGATACCGTAGAAACCGTCAAACCCACCGAGACCGAAGGCGCTGACGAAGGCGGCGACGAGGGCGCGGAGGAATAAACCGACTATACCCGATTATAAGGAGGCGTATGTGTATGAAATCCATTGGTAAAAGACTGTTCGCTCTGGTGCTGACGCTGTGTCTGCTGTGCCTGCCGCTGACGGCAACGGCAGAGGGAAGCATCAACCTCATGCCGCAGGAGGAGGCCGGCTACACCATCGTGGAGGGCGACGGCACCGTCACCCTTGACGGCGAGACTATGACCATCGTCAACAACGGCGACGGCGACCTGCGCATCTGGATCAACTATGCCACGCCCTTTGATATGACCACGCTGAACACCGTGTGGATGGCGTTCGACAGCGAAATCCCCTTCAAAATGGCGTTCCATCTCATCAGCGATGCGGACGCGTCCGACGACTGGCTGACCACCTCGGTGGATTATGCGCCGCTGGGCATCTTTGACCTGGATGCGGCGACGGATCGTTCCCCCGCGGGTGAGTACGGTGTGGAAATGAACATCGGCGATCTGGCGAAGGATATCACCGATAAATCGTCCGTGCATTTTGATCAGTTCATCCTGCTGATGACCGGCAAAGGCACGTTCACGGTGAGAGAAGTCAGCCTGATGGAAGGCATCCCCATGGATAACGGGGAAGAGGGTGTCGTGGACGAGCCCGCCGTCGAGGAGCCTGCCGATGAGCCTGCGGACGACACGGCCGAGCAACCCGAAGTCGGAGGCCAAGCGGTC
>JAZQHP010000067.1:0-4828 GCA_045540655.1 Acutalibacteraceae bacterium | reverse complement strand
CAAAACCGTATCGCACGATCGCCAACCGCAACGTTGGTATCGGTGGTGCGCACCAACACATGAAAAACCGCCCTGTCGGAGCCGACAGGGCGGTTTTGATTCAAAACAGTGACGCGGGGGGTCCCTTATTTCACCAGTTCGATGATCGCCATCTCGGCGGCGTCGCCGCGACGGGGGCCAATCTTGGTGATGCGGGTGTAACCGCCGTTGCGCTCGGCATAGGTCGGCGCGATTTCGTCAAACAATTTCTTGCAGACAGCTTCCTTCGTCACAAAGGACATGACCAAACGCTTGTTGGCGAGCGTGGGCTCTTTCGCGATCGTGATCATTTTCTCGGTCATGGAACGCACTTCCTTCGCACGGGTCACCGTGGTTTCGATGCGGCCGTTCTCAAGCAAAAAGGTCACCATAGCCCGCAGCATAGCCATACGCGATGCGGTAGGTCTGCCAAGCTTTCTGGTTCCGGGCATTGAAATTCACTCCTTCTTTTACTCTTCGTCTTGGCGCAGGCTGAAGCCGAGCGAAGCCAGCTTGTTGATGACTTCGTCGAGCGACTTGCGACCAAGGTTACGCACACGCATCATGTCCTCTTCAGACTTGCTGATGAGGTCTTCCACGGTGCTGATTCCTGCGCGCTTGAGGCAGTTGAACGAACGCACGGACAGTTCCAGTTCTTCGATCGTCGTCTCAAGAACCTTCTCCTTGCCCTTGTCGTCCTTCTCCACCATGATGGAGTCGCCGGCGTACGCATCGCCGGACAGATCCACAAACAGGTTGAGATGCTCGGTGAGCACCTTCGCGCCGAGCGCGACGGCTTCCTGAGCGGAAATCGTACCGTTTGTCCACACTTCAAGCGTGAGCTTATCATAGTCGGTAATTTGACCGACGCGGGTATTTTCGACTGTGTAATTCACCTTCGAAACCGGGGTGTAAATGGAGTCGACGGGGATCACACCGATCACGGGCGCCATGAGCTGCTTGTTGCGCTCGGCGGGCACATAGCCGCGGCCCTTGTCCATGGTGATCTCCATACGAAGCGAGCCGCCCTCGCCGATAGTGGCGATGTGCAGGTCCGGATTCAGGATCTCCACTTCACTGTCGCACTTGATCGAACCCGCCGTCACTTCGCAGGGGCCTTCGGCGTCCACATACACCGTCTTGGGAGCATCGCCGTTGATGCGCGCGCACAGTCCTTTGATGTTCAGGACAATCTCGGTCACATCCTCTTTGACGCCTTCCACGGTGGAAAACTCGTGAAGAATGCCGTCCACCTTGATGGAGGTCACGGCCACGCCGGGCAGCGAAGACAGCAGAACACGGCGCAGGCTGTTACCGAGCGTCGTGCCGTAGCCACGCTCCAGGGGCTCCACGGTGAACTTACCGTAGGTGCCGTCCGCAGCGAGGTCCAGCGCTTCGATTCTGGGCTTTTCAATCTCGATCATGCAAAACCCTCCTTATTAATGAGGGGCAGGCGCGCCGTACGGCGACGCCATATCCCCAACTTTTGTTGAAAGTTACGAACCGTCGGGTGTTGCCTGTTACTTCGAGTACAACTCGACGATGAGACGCTCTTCGACGGGCAGATCGATATCCTCACGGGTGGGCATAGCCACGACCTTGCCGACCATCGTAGCGGCGTCGAACTCCAGCCACTTCGGCACAGCGATGGAAGCGTTCGCCTCCAGGTTCGCCTTGAAGCGCTCGATGCCACGGCTGCGCTCACGCAGGGTGATCACCATGCCGGGCTTCACTTGGTAGCTGGGGATGTTGACCTTCTTACCGTTGACGGTGAAGTGGCCCTGGGTCACGATCTGACGCGCCTCACGGCGGGTCGCCGCAAAACCGAGGCGGAAGATCACGCTGTCGAGACGGCGCTCGAGCTGAGTGAGCAGGTTTTCACCGGTCTTACCGGGCATACGGGTCGCCTTTTCGTAGTAGGTGCGGAACTGCTTCTCCAGCACGCCGTACACGAACTTGACCTTTTGCTTCTCCTGCAGCTGAATGGCATACTCGGACTTCTTCTTTCTCATGTTGCCGTTCGCGTTGCGGGTAGTGGTCTTCTTGTTATAGCCCATCACAGAGGGGCTGATGCCGAGCGCCTTGCAGCGTTTGGCGATCGGTTGTCTGTTTCTTGCCATAATGTAACCTCCTAAAATTATTACACGCGTCTTCTTTTGGGAGGACGGCATCCGTTGTGGGGGACGGGGGTCACGTCTTTAATCATGGTGACTTCCAGTCCGGCGGACTGCAGAGCGCGGATCGCGGCTTCACGGCCGGCGCCCGGGCCCTTCACGTACACTTCGACCGTTTTCAGGCCGTGCTCCATTGCCGCCTTCGCCGCGGTTTCCGCAGCGGACTGGGCAGCGAACGGGGTGGATTTTCTCGAGCCACGGAAGCCGAGCTCACCGGCGGACGCCCAGGAAAGAGCGTTGCCCTGAAGGTCGGTCAGCGTGACAATCGTGTTGTTGAACGTGGACTGGATATGCGCGGCGCCACGTTCAATGTTTTTGCGTTCTTTGCGGCGACGGGTTGCACCCTTGCGCGCAGTAGCTTTTGCAGCAGCCATTGTTTATCCCTCCTGCTTACTTCTTCTTGTTGGCGATGGTCTTCTTCGGGCCCTTACGGGTACGAGCATTGGTCTTGGAGCGCTGACCGCGGACGGGCAGGCCCTTGCGGTGACGCAGACCGCGGTAGCTGCCGATTTCGATGAGACGCTTGATATCAAACGCCACATCACGGCGAAGGTCGCCTTCCACAGTGTAGTTCTTGTCAATGTGATCACGGAGCTTCGACACGTCGTCTTCCGTCAGATCACGAACGCGGATGTCGGGATCCACGCCGGTCGCCGCGAGGATGTCGCAGGCGGATTTGCGGCCGATACCGAAGATGTAGGTCAGGCCGATTTCGATGCGTTTATCTCTGGGCAGGTCAACACCAGCAATACGCGCCATAATATATCCTTCCTTTCGATTGCAAATAACAAATCAGTGCGTCACAAGAATCAGCCTTGACGCTGCTTGTGCTTCGGGTTCTCGCAAATCACCATGATGCGGCCCTTGCGCTTAATGATCTTGCATTTTTCGCAGATTTTCTTCACAGAAGGTCTGACTTTCATAACGAATACCTCCTTGGTGTGAAATACACCTTTGTCGTAATGGGCACAACGGGGATTCCCGTTTGTGCGATTGTTCTTATTTTGTGCGCCATGTAATACGGCCTTTGGTCAGGTCATAGGGGGACATTTCCACCGTAACCTTGTCGCCCGGCAGAATGCGGATGAAGTTCATGCGCAGTTTGCCGGAGATATGAGCCAGGATTTGGCGGCCATTGGCCAATTCTACTTGGAACGTCGCGTTGGGCAAAGCTTCCACAACGGTGCCTTCCAATTCGATCACATCCGCCTTGGACATTCCGTAACCTCCCTTTCAAGCAACAGGTTATGTCGCTTATGCATCGAGCTCCTCCTGCGCCTTGCGCAACGCGCGGCGCAGAGCCCGATTGGTCGTCATGGCTTCGCGGTCGAGTACCGTAGGAACCGACCGAATATGGCGGGGGTTTTTGCACTTGGGATGCTCCAGCGGGCGCCGCTTGCCATCGGCAAGCCACACACCGTGTTCATCGGTTCGAACCACCGCCAGCAATTGGTTCTTGTCCCGTCCCCGAAGGGACCACACAAGCTGTGCAATGTCGGGCATACCGTCACCGTCCTTGTCTTACGGTCGTGTCAGAATCACAGGACCGTTTGTCGTGATGGCGATGGTGTGCTCGAAGTGTGCGGACAGACTGCCGTCCGCGGTGACGGTCGTCCATTTGTCCGCGAGGATCTTTACCTCGCAACCACCCATGTTGATCATGGGCTCAATGGCGATCGTCATGCCGGGCACCAATCTGGGACCGCGTCCCGGTGTGCCGAAATTCGGTACATTGGGATCTTCGTGCAGGTCCGTGCCTACTCCGTGGCCGACAAACTGTCGTACAACCGAGTAACCACGCGCCTCGACATACCGTTGCACGGCCGCGCCGATATCGCCCACCCGATTGCCGGGGACCGCCGCTTTGATGCCTTCGTAAAGGCTCTCGCGCGTCGCGTCCAGCAATGCCTGCGCTTCGGGAGAAATCGCTCCCGCCGCAAAGGTGGCGGCATTATCGCCGTGGAATCCGTTGTAATACGCACCCACATCCACGCTGACGATATCGCCCTCGCGGATCACTTGCGTACCCGGGATGCCGTGGATAACCGTATCGTTCACGGAAATGCACGCCGAAGCGGGAAATCCGCCGTAACCGAGGAAGGACGGCTTGGCGCCTGCCTTCTCGATGAAGCGGCGTACCTCGCGATCGATCTCACCGGTGGTGATACCGGGGCGAACGAGCGAGCCTGCCAGCTCCAGCGCTTGTGCCGAAATACGGCACGCGTCTCTCATCGCGAGCAAGTCGCGACTGCTTTTCACGGAAATCATGTCAACCCTCGACCGCCTTCAGAACCAGGGCGGAGGTGTCAGCGACTTCCTCCTGACCTTCTACGATGACAAGCTTGCCGCTCTTCGCGTAGTAATCCTTCAGAGGCTCGGTCTGCGCATGATACACGGAAAGACGCTCTTTCACGGTGTCGGGATGGTCATCCTTGCGTTGAACAAGGGTATCGCCGCACTTGGTGCACACGCCGTCCACAGCGGGTTTCTTGTACTCGATGTGGTAGGTGGCGCCGCAAGCGAGGCAGACACGGCGGCCCGATACACGCCGGGCAATCTCGTCGTCCGCGACTTCGATGTCGATGACGCGGTCGATCTCAACGCCCATGCGGTCAAGCGCCTCGGCCTGAGGAATC
>JAZQHP010000066.1:0-7541 GCA_045540655.1 Acutalibacteraceae bacterium | reverse complement strand
GCGGCGGGATCGCTTCGCCAAAAAGATCCTGCGGTCACGAAGCAACGCCGCCTGGATATGTTCTGCTTTAATCTGCAAACCGCTCCCGGCGCGGATATTACCTCGCATGCCGCGTCCATCGCCGCCATGGGCGAATGGGGGCTTCCCGTGATTCCCAGCTGTTTTGTGACCGATTCCATTGACGAAGCGATCGAGGAAGTGCGTCGTCTGGGCGAGAGTCGTGCGACGCTGGCGTTCGACATGGACGGCGCGGTGATCAAGGTGGACGATTTTGCCCAACGCGAGACGCTCGGCACGACCGGTAAATATCCGAAATGGGCGGTGGCGTTCAAATACCCGCCGGAAGAAAAGGAAACCGTGCTTCGGTCGGTGGAATTTCAGGTCGGTCGCACAGGTGTGGTGACACCGATCGGTGTGTTTGACCCTGTGACACTGGCGGGTACAACTGTGACGCGCGCGACCCTGCATAATGAGGATTTTATCGCCGAAAAGGGACTGTGCATCGGGGATACGGTGATCATGCGCAAAGCGGGCGAGATCATCCCCGAGGTGCTTCGGGTGGTATCCCACCCCGAGGATGCGACGATGGTGACATATCCGTCGTTGTGTCCATCCTGTGGGGAGGCGGTCTGCCGTGAAGACGGTGAAGCCGCAGTGCGTTGCATCAATCCCGAATGCCCTGCGCAACGGGCGCGTCGCCTGGTGCATTTTGCGTCCCGCGATGCGATGGATATCGAAGGACTCGGTCCGGCGGTGGTGGATCTGCTGGTGGAAGAAGGGCTCGCAACCACTCCCGCCCAGCTGTATACGCTGGATTTTGATAAAGTGGCGGCACTGGAACGTATGGGCTCGCGCTCGGCACAAAATCTGAAGGCGGCGATTGAACAATCGAAAGCGAACGATCTGTATCGCGTATTATATGCACTCGGTATCCGCCATATCGGTCAGAAAGCCGCGAAATTGCTCGCGACGCGCTACGGAACGATGCAGGCGATCATGGAAGCGGATGCGGAAGATATGGCATCCATTGAAGGCTTCGGCACGATTACAGCACAGAGTGTGGCGTCTTTCTTTGAACGCCCTTCGTCGGTGGAACTGGTACAGGCGCTTGCGGATTGCGGTGTCAATATGAAGGATCTGACCGAACGTGAAGACGACCGCTTTGCGGGCATGACGTTTGTGCTGACGGGAACGTTGCCGACGATGACCCGCAAGGAGGCTTCGGATCTGGTGGAGCGCTACGGCGGTAAAACGTCCGGCAGTGTCTCCAAAAAGACGACCTATGTGCTCGCAGGAGAAGATGCGGGAAGCAAGCTGGTCAAAGCGCAATCGCTGGGTGTAACCATTATCAGTGAAGAAGAATTTTTGCAGATGATTAACGGAAGTGAGGGGTCGGTATGACGTTGGAACGATTGGCGGCGGTACTCGGTATTGACGAGTGGCCCGCTTCGTATCATGAGGAATACGAACGGTTTTGTAAGGATTGGGAAGAAGGGGTGCGTCAGCTTCCCGTGCTGGAAGCGGATGCGGTGGAATCGATGGCAGAGGAAGGCTTCCTTCACACGGAAAGTGTATCGGATATTCTGGCGTGTGCCGAACGGATCGCTGCGGACGAGGAACTGCGCTTTGCGTTCTTCGCCGTGTATTATGCTCTGACGATGTACCGCGGACCGCATCAGAATGAATTCTATGTCGATCCTTGCCCGCCGTCGCTCGAGCAATATCGCTTTACATTCTCGCAGGCGATTCTGGTGAAACTGCTCATCAAGGGCGTCTCCGATGCCCGTGCGAAAGGGATCCCCGAGGAGTATATCGCTCAGCATCACGGGGCGGCAAGCGGTGATCTGGTGGCACAGACGGGCGTGTACGGTACACCCGGTATGTTCCATTGGCGCTGTGTGTGCAGTTTCGGTACCATGTATTATTGCGGTGCCTTTCGCTTCGAGCCCGAACGTGTGCCGCCCGGATACCGCATGGTGCGCCGCCTGGCGGATGACAAACTGCTGATGCTGTATACCGCTCCTGTAGCGGTGGATGCCTACGGACAGTTTGCGCGCGATGAAGCGTCGACTGCGTTTCGCACGACGGCATCCGTCGGTAAGCTCGACGGATATATGATCGCGACAGACGGTCGCATTTTGAATCGCTATGTCGACTTGCCATCGTCTGAATGGGCGCTTGTATTTGACGGCGGTGACGCGGCACTCAGCTTCCATATTCCGCCGCGTATACCCTATAATGCGGACGCCGCCGCGGCATCGTTTAAAGCGGCAGTGAATTTTTACAATACCTATTATCCCGAATATGCCTGGAAATCCATCCAGAGCTATTCGTGGCTCTATAGCCCGCAATTGTCGGAGATGTTAGCACCCACGAGCGGTATCGTGACCATGAACAGCAATCTGTATCTGGCACCCGTGCCGTCGGGTCCTGACGGATTTTATGAATTTGTGTTTCAGACAGATGCCGAGGACTTTGATCCCGATACCGTCCTGACGGATTCGTCGCTCAAGCGCGGTTTTGTTTCCTTTGTGAAGAGCGGGCGATTGGTACACAACGGCTTTATGTATCTGCCGTATGCGTATGTGGATGCGTTTGATGCGTCCCGCGCGGCATTGTATGCAACGGACATGTATACAGAGTAATGTCAATGGTTGAAGGAGTGGAAG
This sequence comes from Acutalibacteraceae bacterium, assembly GCA_045540655.1. GTDB lineage: Bacteria > Bacillota > Clostridia > Oscillospirales > Acutalibacteraceae > RGIG1959. The sequence continues at coordinate 4,872 of JAZQHP010000066.1, read as the reverse complement.
GCGGATGCCTTTGTTGAGTTGTCAGCGCGTTTCGAAATATTTCGGCGACCGTCGCTTGTTTGCGGATGTCAGCTTTGAGGTGGAGGATCGCAGTCGCATCGGCTTTGTCGGTGTCAACGGATGCGGCAAATCCACGCTGTTTCAGATGTTGATCGGCAATATGGCGGCGGATGACGGCGTGGTTGTTCGCTCGAAGGATCTGCGTATCGGCTATATGCAACAGCATATGAGCACAGCTTCCGATGTGACGCTGTTTGACGAAGTGCTCGGAGAATTTCAGCCGCTTCTGGATATGGAGAAGGAACTGGAATCGATTTATCAGGCGCTGGAAAATCCGCTTTATACCGATCGGGATTCCCTCATCGAGCGGCAAGCGGTGCTTCAGGAGCGTTTTGATGCCGAAGGCGGGCATTATTTCCGCGGACGTGTGCGCTCGGCATTGCTCGGGCTGGGATTCAGCGAGGCCGATCTGATGCGCACGATGGATACCTTCAGCGGCGGACAACGCTCCAAAGCCGCCATGGCACGGCTGTTGTTGTCGGGGAGCAATCTGTTGCTTCTTGACGAGCCCACCAACCACCTGGATATTGCGTCGGTGGAATGGTTGGAAGAGTACTTAAAAGACTACAGCGGCGCGATCATTGTGATTTCTCATGACCGCTACTTTTTGGATCGGGTCACGAATCAGACGATGGAACTGTCGAACGGGCGCTTGTATATGACCGCGGGCAATTACTCGATGCACAAAGAAAAACGCGAGCAGGACAAGGAAATCGAGCGCAAGCATTATGCCCATGCTCAGCGGGAGATCCGTCGCATCGAGGATAACATTCAGCTGTTGAAGCAATGGAATCGCGAAAAAAGCATCCGTGCCGCCGAAAGCCGCGAAAAACGCGTCGAGCGGCTCAAGGCGGAACTGGTTGTTCCCGAATCGGAGCTTGCATCCATTCGTTTTCGCTTCGATACACTGAAAACGGGCGGCAACGAGGTGATCGAAGCAGGGGAACTGTCCAAAGCCTTTTCCTCGACCCCGTTGTTTCGTAACGTGGAATTGCATCTGCGGCGTGGGGATCGATGCTTTTTGTACGGACCCAACGGATGCGGCAAAAGTACGCTGCTGAAAATCATTCGCGGCGATCTGCAGGCGGATCGCGGCTTTATCCGTCTGGGAACGAATATCACTGTCGGCTATTACGATCAGACGCAGAGTGGTCTGCATGACGAAAAAATGGCGATCGACGAACTGTGGGATGAATATCCCGATATGACCCAGACGGCGATCCGCAGTGCCATGGCGGCGTTTTTGTTTCGTGGTGACGATGTGTTCAAGCCGGTTGGATTGCTCAGCGGCGGTGAGCGGGCGCGCTTGTTGCTGTTGAAGCTGATGCTGGCGGGCGATAACCTGCTCCTGCTCGACGAACCGACCAACCACCTGGATATCCCGTCCCGCGAGGCGCTCGAAGAGGCGCTTGCCGATTATCCGGGTACGATGCTGATCGTGTCACACGACCGCTATTTCATCAACCGTATGGCACGGCGTATGATCCGCCTGTTGCCGGACGGCGTGCAAACCGTGGAGGGCGGCTACGATGCCCTTTGCGAGCGGATGCGCCGCGAACAGCAGGATGCCGATACTGAGAAAACCGCGAAAAAGGCGGCGGAAAACGGCGCGGGAAAACGCGATCAGGCGGCGCTTCGCCGTAAGCTCGGTGCCCGACTGCGTGCACTGGAACAGCAGATTGCCGCTTTGGAAGAGGAACAGGCATCGCTTCAGACGTCGTTGGACAACCCGGATGTGGCGGCGGATTTTGAACGGGTGATGACCATCAATGCCGCCATCGAGCAGAACGAAGAACAACTGCTCGTGTGGATGGAGGAATGGGAAGCGCTTCAAACCGAACTGGACGAACTGGACATCTGAATATAAACAAATAACCCCCGTGAGATTTCGAAGAATCTCACGGGGGTTTGTGCGTATCGGTTTAGCTTTGCAACGCTTCGATCATCATCAGACGAGCATCCAATGTCGTGATGTCGCCGTCGCCGTTCATGTCGGCGGCCGCGCGTTGTTCGTCGGTCAGCGTCGTACCGTCGAGTGCGAACAGCATCGCAATGCGCGCGTCGGTGGTGGTGATTTCGCCGTCACCGTTGATGTCGCCGAGCTGTTGCGAAGGAGCGGTATAGCTGCCCGTTTCGTAGATCTCGTTGGTCACATACGCGGTGTTGAACGAGCGGTGTGCCTGCAACGCGGCGAGGGACAGATCACCCTTGCCTTCGAGCGTGATCGTGATGGAGCGGATGGTGACGCTATCCACCAGACCGCCGTTGTAATAGAAGTAGCCGTTCAGGTTCATGTCGGTCTTCCAGGTGCCGGCGGCGATGGCGTCGGGCGCTTCGGTGTAACCGAACACGTCAAAGAATTCCTTGCGGAACTCGATGGTGGCATCGCCGTTCGCGGAGGTGATGTCCATCGAGACGTTGAACGGTACTGTCGACTGGACATCCATCAGCAGATGACCGAACTCGGCAGGATCAATAGTCGCGTTGGGAGTGAAGGTCACGCTGTAGCCTTCGTCTGCCGTCGAGGACGCGTACAGAGTACCGCCGTCATACGTGTAGCAACCGGCTTTGCCGCCCTGTTGCACGTTCCGGTCGTACAAATTGACATACGGATCAACCGTATCGAACATCGGTGTCAGCTTCATATCGTACAGCTTGACATAGGAATCCAGCGGGCCGATAGCATAATAGGAAACCTTGGTATATTTCAGGTTGCCGCTGTCGGGCACGTGACCGTGACGGCGGGCATAATCACCGAGATCAACAAAGAATTCCGCATAACCCGCCTCAAAGTCTTCACTGCCGCGTCCCGCCAGTTCGGACAAGGTCACCTTGTACATGGCGCCGTCAGCGGCCATGTAGGTGATTTCGGCGTTGAATTTTGCCGTGCCGTCCTTGCGTACGTAAATGTAGGTGTCGTTGTTGGAGTCAAAGCTGTTAGCGTACTCCATGGTGGCATCGGGCCACGCCCAGTCGGAGGACACGCCTTGATACAGCGTCACAGATCCGTCGCTGTTGTAATACGGCCAGATGGATTGACCGGTGCCGTTGTAATCGTTGGGAGTCAGCGAGCCGTCTTTGGGCATCAGGTCGGTATTGGCTTCAAAATAACCTTCCTCCCATTTGGCATACAGCGTGAAGCCGTACGCGACGGGCGTGGAGAAGTCATAGGGGTCGGTCAGCTCGGGGTTGCAGTACCAACCGCCGAAGTTGAAGCCGAAGCGCGAGGGATCGGCGGGGGGCGTCAGGCAGTTGCCTTCACGCACATTGACCGAGCCGACTGCGGTGCCGCCGTTGGAATCGAACGAGATCGTGTGACCGCTGTTGTCCTGATAAGCGGGGATTCCGTAGCCGTAGAGACGCTCGTAGGACAGCGAATAGCTTTTCATGAACACGCCGCCGCCTTCGTTGATTTCGCCGTTCTGACTGCCGGTATTGCCTTCCACGGTATACACTCTGCCGCCGCTCGAGTAGCGCACGATGCCGATGTGGGACGAGACGGAGCTGCCTGCGGGCGCAAAGTAGACGATGTCACCGGCTTTGGGAACATAGCTGCCGCCGCGGCTGGCGGCGTATTGGAAACGCCCTTGATTGCGGAACCAGTTCACACCGTACGGACAGTAGGCGTGGTAATATACGATGCTCGACGGCACGCCTGCCTGGTTGGCGCACCAAGACACGAACGCCGCACACCAGGCGGCGCGTTGCACGCCGATATAATCGACGTTATTGTCGTACCACAAACCGTATTTTTGATAGTTATTGCTGCTGGCGTAGCTCGGATTACCTGACAGCGAGCCTTCACAGTACCCTGCTTGTGTTTCGGCAACGGATACGATGTCGACCGCCATGTTGCCGGTGTTGATGTGGGTGTTGGGATATTCTGCGGCGGCGGAAACGCTCATGACCGGCACGGCGGTCAAAAGCATCAACAACGCACAGATCCACGCAAGAAGTCTGGTATAGGTTGTTTGCATAGAAAGATGCCCTCCTTATAATATTACATATTAATTATATAAAATCGGGCGTGGAAAAGCAATTTACAAATCACAAGAATTCTGTCGCGGAGTTTTAGTGCTTTATACCAAAATATGCGGCATATGCGCGGGAAAGGACGTTGTTCGGAATAGAGAACAGGGTTTGGGGCATACTGATAAAAAACAGAAACGGGGAATGGCATGGAACGCGTAATCACAGGTACCTTCGAACAGCGGGTTCGGTTGGTGCGAGATACCTTGCGTTTGGAACAGAGCTTTGATTTGCTGGAAAGGCAGATCCTGATCGGTCATCACAAAGCGCATTTGTTTTTTGTGGATGCTTTTACCAAAGATGAAGTCATGGAAAAGATCTTTGAATTCATGATGCGCATCCATCCCGATCAGCTGGCGTGTGTGCATACGTCCCGCGAGTTTGCCTCGGTCGTACTGCCGTATGTGGAGATTGATCGGGAAACGGTGCTGGACACGGTGGTAACGGCGATTCTGTCGGGCACGACGGCGATGATCGTGGAAGGCTATGATGAAGTCTTCATGATCGATGCCCGCACATATCCCGTGCGGTCCATCGACGAGCCGCAGGATGACCGCGTGCTTCGCGGCTCTCACGACGGCTTTGTAGAAACGTTGGTGTTCAACACGGCTTTGATTCGGCGGCGTATCCGCGATCCGCGATTGACGTTTGAGGCGTGTCAGGTGGGCACTAAATCGCGCACCGATGTGGTGATCGCGTATATGGACGGCGTGTGCAGTGACAAGCATCTGCGTGTCATCCGGGACAAACTCAAACGGATCACCATTCCGGCACTGGCAATGG
>JAZQHP010000065.1:0-25385 GCA_045540655.1 Acutalibacteraceae bacterium | reverse complement strand
GCATTATTATAATTAACACATTCCGATTGCCGGTCATGATTACCATTGTATGTCGAATAAATTTGTCCGCAAGCACATAAACCTAAAAGCATCGATACTAAAAGCATAATCACAAATATCTTTTTCATCATTCGCACCTTTCCTTAAAAGAAGTGATCCAAATAATCATATGCAACATTTGGAATGACTAATTTTTCTGCACTTTTTAATAGTTGTTTGCATACAATGACACGTCAAAAGAGTATATCCCCTACTGATCGTACGTAAAAAGCCTACTAAGAAACCAACATAAGGAATCCATCTTGCCGGTAACTCAAATCGTTTCCCTGTTCCAAATTCAACCAGTGCCACAAAAGCCTCAATCGCTGCACGAATCAAAAAGGAAACTCTTGTTCCAACGGTGGTTTTGTTCTTATTAAGTATACGCCTTTCGCGTGGAAATGTCAATTTCGGTATGTATAAAAAGGGACATCACAGGAACGACACACAGGACGTTCCCTACGAGGGGCGGTGTCGGATCGGCATACAAACAATAAACCGCAACGGGATCGGTCAAATGACCGATCCCGTTGCGGTTTCCGGTTTTAAGCGATGGTCGCCGCGTGGGTGACACTCCCGTAGGAGCAGGCGACCAGTAGATAATCGAGTGTGATCTGCTTGATGCTGTGGGCGGGCACCACGACATCATAGGAATAGTTGCTGAATACATTGTTTTCGCCGAGTCCCGCGGTAAATGCCGTCTCCAGCACTTTGCCCGTCTGACTGTCACGCACCAGCAACGCGAGCGAGCCGTGATCGCGCAGGTGAAGCGTGATCGTGCGGGCGGTGTTGCCTTGATTGACGAGTGTGAAATGATCCTGATATTCGATCATCCAGTTGCCCGTGTTCGCCGGCAATCCCGCGCCGTCCGCATGGTCATTGTCGATGATGATCTCGTTGCCATTTTCATCGTGCCAGCGGAACGCGACCATATCCGTGCCGATGGCACCATGGTCGTTTTGCGGGTTGAGGTGGGTCATCCACTTCGTCGCATTCGACACCGTGTGCGCGGTGCTGTTATACGCGGCATAGGGCGTGGTTTGCGCGGGACGATTGTTGTCGTAATAATTCGTGTACTTCACGGGGAGCATACCGCCGCCGACGTTGTCGTTGAAGGTCCACGTCACATAGTTGTCGATCACGCCGTGGTGATCGGCAATACCCGAATACTGCTGGGCGTAGCCGTCTGCCACATACCCGAGTGCATCGGGCTCGGCGGCGACCTGCGAAGCGTTCGTGTAGCAATACATCGTGCCCGTGACCTCGCCGCCTGTGACGGTGAATTTCACGTTGCCGTTGGCACAGCGGATGGGATTGAGATAGTGGTTGGCGGAGTTATCCACGTTGATGTTGTTATAGGCATCCGCCGACGTGCCGCCGATGACCCAGAAATATTCACCCGCAGGCAGACGGTAGGTCGTCGGCTGGAAGATGCGCGGCGTATAATCCTGATAGGCGTAGTCAAGCCCCGCATACTTCGACGAAATCGCACCGCTCGCGGTGAAATAATCCGCAGGCAGTTCAAAATGTGTGTTGTAGAAATCGTACCATGCGAGCTGACCGAACCATGTGCCCGTCCACTGGTAGCCGACGTTCATCACGGTGATATACACATCGGATGTGCCGTTGTTTTTGAGTTGATAGCCGAGATAGACATTCTGTCCCGCATAGTTCGCGTGCTCATAGGTCACATAGACCTCGCCCGTCAGCCCTTCGTTGCGCATGAACGCCTTGCCGACGTGCTGTGCACCGAATTGCTCGGGGTTGTTGGAATAGATATAGGTACCGCCCGCGCGCTTGACGTATTCCACATTGGCAGGGGCAAGCGGATTCGAGACCGTGCTGTTTACGGAGATGCCGCTCGTATCCAGCGGCGCGGCCACGTCGTAAGGCAGGGTGATCTCGTGATTCACCGCGGTGGTGGTAAGCTTGAACTTCTGCGACGGCGAGGCGGTTTTCACCTCGATGGTGTAGATCTCGTCTTCCACCAGATTCACCATCAAGCCTGCCGCCCCCTGTTTGAGCAAGGTATCCCCTTGCCGGACAGTGACAAGCGCGGTGTTGGTCGCGCTGATCGCGTAGTTGTCGGTATAAGGGGCGTACACTTTGTAGGTAGCGGTAGCGTCCGTGCCGCTGACATCCTCGATGCCGGACAGGCGGAACGCCGGCACCGGATCGTCGATGACATCGTTGCCTGTCAGAATGTCGATCATGATCAGGCGGGCATCCTTTGTGGTGATCGTGCCGTCGCCGTCATAATCGGCGAAAGCGGCGGTCGTCCCGCTGACGGGTTGATCGCTCACCACGGCGCGCAGGACGCGCATCACGTCGGCGGTGGTAAGGGTGTAAGCGCCCTGCACCGTCAAGGCAAGCGGCGCGCTGACCAACAGCAGTGCCACACATAAAACGGAAACAAGCAATCGCTTCATGATGGAGTCCTCCTTATTCCGCCGTGCCGAGATTGGCCCAGTGCTTGACCGAGCCGTAGGAGCAGGCGACCAGCAGATAATCGAGCGTGATCTGCTCGACGCTGTGGGCGGGCACCGTCACGATATAGGCATAGCTGACGCTGTCCTCGCACAGTCCCATCGTGTAGCGGGCTTTGAGCACCTCGCCCGTCTGACTGTCACGCACCAGCATCGCGAGCGTACCGTGGTCACGCAGGCTGAGCTTGACGGTGCGGTCCTTGTCACCTTGGTTGACGAGGGTGAAATGATCCTGGTATTCGATCATCCAGTTGGCGGTGTTGGCAGGCAGGCCCGCGCCGTCCGCATGATTGTTGTCGATGACGATCTCTTTGCCATTTTCATCGTGCCAGATGAATTCCACAAGATCCGAGCCGATCGCCTGACGATCGTTTTGCGGATTCAGGTGGGTCATCCACGATGTCGCGCGCTCCACCTTGTTTTCGCGGTTGTTGTAAGCGGCAAAGGGTGCGCGTTGCGACGGCTGGCTGTCGTCGTAGTAGTTCGTGTAGGTCACGGGGAGCAAACCGTCCTCGGTTTCATCGCTGAAGGTCCAGGTCATGTGGTTATCGATGACGCCGTGATGATCGGCGATGCCCGAATACTGCAGGGCGTAGCCCGACGCCACATAACCGAGCGCTTCGGGCTCGGCGGCGACCTGCGACGCGTCGCTGTAGCAATACATCGTGCCCGTGACCTCGCCGCCCGTGACGGTGAATTTCACGTTACCGTTGGCGCAACGGATCTTGTTGACATATTGGTTGGCGGAATTGTCCACGTTGATGTGGTTGTAGGCATCCTCCGACGTGCCGCCGATCGCCCAGAAATATTCACCCGCAGGCAGACGGTAGGTCGTCGGCTGATAAATGCGCGGCTCATACTCCTGATAGGCATAGTCGGGGAAGCTCTGATACTTCTTCGTCACGTTGCCGTTGTCATCGTAGTAGCCCTTGGGCAGTTCAAAATGCGTGTTGTAGAAATCGTACCACGCGAGCTGACCGAACCACGTGCCCGTCCACTGATACCCGACATTGGTGATCGTGACATAGACATCGTGATCGGTTTCGTTTTTCAGCTGATAGCCGAGATAGACCGGCACATGGGCATAGTTCGCGTGCTCGAAGGTCACATAGACCTCACCCGTCAGCCCCTTGTTGCGCATGAACGCCTGACCGACGTGCTGCATACCGAACTGCTCGGGGTTGTTGGAATAAATGTAGGTGCCGCCGTCGCGCTTGACATAATTGACCTGGGCGGGGACGAGCGGATCGGTGCCGTCACTTTCCAGCGACAGCTCGGATACATCCGTCGGCGTATCCACGTCGTAGGGCAGGGTGATCCGATGCTCCTCGGCTTCGGCATGCACCGCGAAGGGAGCTTCGCCCTCTTCGGTTTCCACCGCCAGCACATAGGTGTCGCCTTCCGTCAGTTCGACGACAATTTCCTGTTCGTCGCTGTCGAGCTTCCTCATGCCGTCGTACAGGGTGATGGCGGTCGTATCCTCCGAGCGGATCGTATAGGTGTCGGTGTAGGGTGCCTCCACCAGATACGCGCGCTTGCCGCTGTCGTCGGTGATGTCCTCGACGCCCGACAGGCGGAACGGCTCGTCATTCTCCGTGGACGGCGCCATCGCGCAACCGCTCATCGGCACCATGCACAGCACCAAAGCGATCACCGCCAGAACAGACATCCATGCTTTCATAACAACACTCCTCTTCATTTGGTGTTGCTATGCCGTTGTCCGACGGTCAGCAACACCTACTGATGATAATATTGAGCCCCCGACTCCCACAAGGCCCGATACTTGCCTGCAGGACGGGACAACAATTCCTTATGTGTGCCGTGTTCGATCAGGTGTCCGTGATCGAACACCAGAATATCACGGCAAAACCGACAGCTTGCCGGTCGATGGCTGATATAGATCGCGGTGCGATCCCCGACGATACGATCAAAGCCTTCGTAGATGTCCGCTTCGGCAATCGGATCGAGGGCGGCGGTCGGCTCGTCGAGCAGGATCAGCGGTGCGTCTTTATACAGCGCACGGGCAATGGCGATTTTCTGGGCATCGCCGTGCGACGGCATCATGCCGCGTCCGAACGCGCTGTGATACAGCAGGGTATGCAACGACGATCCCTCCGGCGGCATCCCCGCGGCTTCCAGACAGGCGCGCACCCGGACGTCATCATAAACAGTCGACGCGGCAACGTTGTCGCCGATCGGTTGCGGAAGCAGACGGAAGTCCTGAAACACCACCGACACAAGCGCCGCGTATTCGGCGGCGTTGTATTTGCGGATGTCGATGCCGTTGAGTAAAATCTCCCCTTCATCGGGATCGTACATGCGGCACAGCAATTTCACAAAGGTGGATTTGCCGCTGCCGTTTTCGCCGACAATCGCTGTGCACGATCCCGCGCGCAACACGACCGATACATCGGTAAGCGCCGCCTCCCGTTGCCCGGGATAGCGGAAGGTCACGTGACGGAATTCCCATTCGTAATCGCGGTCCGCCCGTTTTTCGGTGGTGAGCGAGCCGCGGTACAGATGCGGTGCCAGATCCATATAGGACAGCACGGTCTGCAGATACGGTACGTTGACACGCAGTGCTTCCGCGCCGCGGCAGAGCAGATCCAGATGGCGCGTCAGCACCGTCAGTGCCCCGCCGTACAGCACCATCGTCGCCGCATTGAAGGCACCGCCGCTCGCCTTGAGCCCGATAAAGGCATACACCGTTCCGAGCCACAGCACCGTCAGTCCGCGGGACCATGCCGCCATATATGCCGCGCGGCGGCGACGTTTGATACCGCCCCGCTTAAAGAAGGCGCGGTCGACCGCTTCAAGCGACGACAGCATCGGCTGATCCTGACGGTACAGCCGCATATCCGCCGCGCACGACGGATCAAACATGACATCCATCAACGCGTAATACTGCCGATCGAGCGCCACCACTTCGGCGCTGGCATCCCGCCGCGCCCGATGCGCCGCGCGGGACAGACCCTGCGACAGCGCCATCACCGCCGCCAGCCACGCCGCCATTCCCGCCACCGTCAACGGATGACCGAGAAGGGCGACAATGCCCGATGCCGCCGAAAGCGGGCTTGTAAACAATCTCCATGCCGTGGCAACGGCACCGATCGTGCCGAACAGCCCTATACATACTTGCTGATAGGTCTCGGGGATGCTGACCAACCCTCGTCCGAGCGCCTGCGTGTTATCCCGCACACGGTCGAGAAGCGCGCGGGTATCCGCGTCGCTCAAGGCGGCGTGATCCAGCCGCAGGCATTGATCCATCACCAGGCGAGCCGCCACGCGATAGAGCATCTCCCATTTGGCTTCCTTCCGGCGCCGCAACACGGCACCGACGATCATAAACACCGCCTGCGCCACCAACAGCGCCCCGCCCCATCCCCACATCGTGCGGGCATCGGCACCGCTCGCCAACGCGCCGAGAAAACGCGAAAAGACAGCGAGCAACACATACGGCGCACATCCCTCAATCAGGCTGTGAAGCGTAATCGCCGCGAAAAACCGCGGCATATACGGCGCCAGCAGGCGTATGCCGCGCCAATGCAGACGCCATGCCTGCCAACGGTTATTGTTCGCCATCGGGATCCCTCCCTTCGCGATAATACCGGCTTTGCAGAACATACAGCGCCGCATAGTCACCGCCGCGAGCCACGAGCGATTCGTGTGTGCCTTCTTCGGTGATACGTCCGTTTTTCAAATACAGAATCCGATCGCAGACCTGTGCGGACAGCGCGCGGTGCGACAAAAGCACCGTGCTTTTTCCGACGGTCATGCGATGCAGTTGTTGATAAAAATGCTGTTCGGCGAGCGGATCAAACGCCGCGGTCGGTTCATCCAGTACCACCAGCTCGCCGTCCTTATACAACGCGCGCGCCAGCATCAGGCGCATACATTGTCCGCCGGACAATGCCGCTTGCCCCTCCTGTGTCCCGCCGAGCGGTGTGTCGGGTCCCTGCGGTAGAGCGCGGACAACGCTGTCCATGCCCGCCTGTTGCAGGCACGCCCACATCCGCGATTCATCCGTCGGCTCATCGGTAAAATTCATCCACTGCGCCACCGTCAGTCCGGGGAACGTCGCATCGTGAAAGACCGTCGAGAACAACGCATAATATGCGCGGCGATCCAATGTGCGGACATCCACGCCGTCGAGCAACACCACGCCCTCATCGGGGTCATACAACCCGCACAGCAGACGCGCGAGCGTCGTTTTGCCGACGCCGTCCTCTCCGACAACGGCGAGTCGTTCACCCTCATGAAGCGTCAGGGACACATCGTGCAGAACCGGCTCATCGGCGTCGGGATAGCGGAAGGTGACGTGGCGCAGTTCCAGCGTGTGAAGCGGTCCTGCCAGCGGTTGCGCACCGCCTTCGGTGCGAAACCGATTCTCTTGCTCCACGCAACGACGATAGGTCGACAGAGCGGGTAACTCCTGCCGCAATGTCACGGCATCCGTCGCCAGCGCGGCAACGCTCTGTGCCAATCCTGCGACCGCCAGCACCGTCAGCACGCCAAGCGGCAAGGACACCGTCCCGCTTGCCGCCATGCCGATGAGAATGCCGTACGCCGCCGCGCACCGCAGAGCGGTGAGCAACGCGTCGGCAACCGAATACCATGTATATAATCCCGCACGGCGGTGGGCAAAGGCGCGCACCGCTTGCAACGTGCGGTCGTGAATATCCTGCATCCACGTGCTGAGCCCGAATACGCGGATATCCTTGCTGTACGCGGGAGCATCTGCGATACGGGTGAGGAACGTCAGGCGGTCATCCCCCGCCGCTTCTTCAGCGGCGTGGCGCCAGCCGCGCACCGTCACAAACCGATGCATAACCGCACTCGCCGCCGTACACGCGACCGTGACCGCGACCAGCCATCCGCTGACCTGCCACAAAAGCCATGTCGTCACACCCGCGCCGATAAGGTTGATCGCCAGATCGGACAGCGTGTGCCACATATGCGGTACGGGTGCCAGGATATGCCGTCCCATCGCATCGGCGGCGCGTTGCAGCTCGCTTCGATGCGCGGCATCGGTGACCTGCGGATACGACCGCGTCCAGACACTCATGGCCAGCGCCGTACATCCGCGGGTGCGAAAGGCATCACGGCTGTGTTCAAAGGATTCGCGTGCCAGCCGCTCAAGACCGTGCAGACAAAACAGCACCGCCGTGACCACCGCCACCGCCGCACACCACTCCCATACGGGACGTGCCGCCGCGATCAGATATACAAGGGCGGGAATCGCCGCTAACTGCGCCGTATTCACGGCACTGACGCAAAGTGCCGTCAATCCCGTGTCGCGGATGACCTGCGGAGCGGTGCGATACGCCGTGCGAAACAAAAAGCCAAGATCGGACCCGTACGTCCGTATCCGTTGACCTGCCTTTGGCATACTATGCCTCCTTCGCTTTCTCTTTTCTTTATATCATAAAAAGTCCCCAAACGCGTTCGCTTGGGGACGAATGGTGTTATGACGGGGATGAACGGTCGGATGTCACTGCGGCAACAGGATCTCCGTCGTAAACGCGCCGTCCTCGCTGTTGCGGCTGATGTACCCGTCATGCCGTGCCACGATATGATCGATGCGCACCAGCCCGAAGCCGTGCCCATCGCCTTTGGTGGTTTCAAACCGCTCGCCGCTCTTTCTGAGCTTCTTGCCGGCGGTAAAATTCGTGAAGGATATATACAGCTGTGTATTTTTCATATCCATGTATACGCGGATGAGCCGCTTTTCGGGCGGAAGCGCCAGACTCGCCTCGATAGCGTTGTCAAACAGATTGCCGAGGATCGCACACAGATCCAGCTCCGACACCGACAGCTGCACGGGAATGTGCGCGTCGATTTTGACGGGGATGTCTTTGGCGCGCGCCAGCGACAGCTTGCTGTTCAGAATGGCATCGGTCATCGCGTTGCCCGTTTTGATCACCGTGTCCAGTTGATGCAGTTCGGTGTCCAGCAGATCCAGATATTGCGTGATGGCATGGAGATCGCCCTTGGCGGCATACGCCTTCATCGTCTGAATATGATTGCGGTAATCGTGTCGCCACGCCCGCATCTGGCGATACATGTTCTCGACCTCCGTGTAGTGGGTATCGAGCAGTTCCCGCTGATAAACCGCCAGTCGTTTATCCACCAGTCGTGATAACAGCCCCATGCCGTTGCCTCCTCTTACAATCGTTCGATGATCGCGCGGTTGAGCGGCTCATACATACCGCGCGACAACGGCACCGTTTCGCCGCTCGTGAGCATCACTTCAGTTCTGGTGATGCGCCGCACGCACGCCAGATTCACCACAAACGACCGCCCTGTGCGCGCAAACCGCTCGTCGAGCTGCGTCTGCAGTTCCGACAGCGTTTTTTTGACCTTGAGATCCTCTTTGGCATGCACGGTGGCATAGTTACCGCTGACCTCAATAAACCGGATTTCCCGCAGCGGAATGCGGTGGGTCTCCCCCGCCGTTTCCAGCACCAGACAGGTTTCCTGCCGTCCGAGCACCTCGAGCGCTTTCCGGAGCACCGCAAAGAGTTTTTGCTTGTCGACAGGCTTCATCAGATAATGAAGCGCCGACACGTCATAGCCCTGGGCGATATAATCCGAATATCCCGTGATAAAAATAATAACAGCGGTGTCGTGTTCGGCGCGGATGATTTTTGCCAGCTCCATGCCGTTCACACCGGGCATTTCGATGTCCAGCAAAAACACATCAAAGGCGCCGCTCCCTTCAAACAGCAACGCCTGGGAGGACGGAAACATCGCCACGCGCACCGAAACCTCCGCGCCCGCCGCCCACGTCAGCACCAGATTCTTGATGTATTCGCTCTGGGCTTCGTCGTCATCGCACACCGCCACACGCCATTCCATCGCCGCCACTCCTTTCCTGTCGATTGATTTCACTCTAGCATACTTTCCGACAATTTGCAAGTGCTCGTTGTACTTCGACAAAAAAGCGGTGTTTCTCCCTTTTCGGAGAAACACCGCTTTGGAATATATCGATCAGCTGCCCGACGTGACACGATACAACGCAAAGGCGTCCATCATATCCAGCACACCGTCACCGTTGATGTCGGCTGTGCGCATCGTCACATCCGTGTTTCTGCCTTCGGACACCGCTTTGTAGAGCGCAAAGGCATCGGTCATATCCACCGCGCCGTCGTTGTTGACGTCGCCGACGAGCGGAACCGTCGGATCCGCATCGGTGATCACACGCAGGGGTTTGCCCGCCAGACCCGGCTGACAATCATCGATGTTCAGCTTGTGGCGATACACCACGCGATAGAGCGTGTTCGGGGTCAGGTCCGTAAAGGTACCCGAGGTCTGCCATGTATGACCGCCGTCAATACTGATGTCGTAGCCCGTGCGTTCGGATACCACGACCGTATCGTGCGTCTTGGACACCAACGGCGGTACCTGCGAGGTCGCCGTTGTCTTTTCGGCGTAATCAAGCACCACAGGCGCCGAGGTCAGCGAGCCACTGTAGCCCGAGCGTCCCGTCACCTTCACGGTGAAGGTCGCGCCGATCTGCGCCCGGGTGGGGGTATAGGTCGAAGACGTGGCACCGCTGATGGCAGAGCCGTTCGCATACCACTGATAGGACAGCGACGCTCCGTACGGCTCGACCGCCATCACGCCCGCCATCAGCGTTTCACGGTATTCGGCTTCACCGAGGATGACCACTTCGCCGCCGATCGTTTTGCCCTGCGCAGGTGCATAGCCGAACTGCTCGTCCATCCACGCCAGGCGCCCCGTCATGTAGTTGCGGTACGCCTGCACCTGCATTTCCCAGTCATCGGACTCCAGTTGCCACGGCGACACCGCCATCCAGCTCGTGTTGTTGACCGCCGCCACGTAGCTGTCAAACCACTTGGCGTAATCGCGAAGCGCCGCCTGACTGACACTTGCCGTCAGATCGTCAATATCGCCGAGAATGCCGTCGATGATGCCATTTTCATGGAGATCCGCCCAACGGGCTTTCACCGCATTTGCGAAAACAGGCATGTTGAACAGGTGCTGATACCAGTCGCAACGCTCGTTATCCCGCGTGCGCCAGCCCGTCGGATCGTCGATGTCGCCGTAAGCGACCGCGCCCGCGCCGAGGTCAAAGTCCCACACGGGACCCATGCACAGTTTGCCGTCCTTGTCCTTGAACATCTTGACGCTGGACAGGAAGTGCGAGTCGGTGTTCTTGAACACTTCGTTGATGAGATACCAGTCGATGAAGGTATCCATATCGATGAGATCGAACACCGCACTGTCCTCGCGGCGGATCAGATTGTTGACGTTCTGGAGATAATCCTCAATGTATGTAAGCTGGGTATTGGACGCCATTTCGGGGGTTTTGACCTGCACATACAATTCGGTGCGGGAATAGCCGCCCGTGTTTTCAATCACGAAATAGAGCGCACCCTCGGATTCGTATTCGCCTACCACGCGGTCTTTGTCTTCCACTTCCAGATAGTAGCCGACGTTTGCCTGCGTGTTGAGCTGATTGCCGTAATCGTCGGTCTCGTCGCCGCTTTCATCAATGTTGATGCGCAGTTCATTGACCTGAATATGATCGCCCATGTCATACAGTCCGAGATAGGTGCCGTTGAGATACACCTCCACGGGACGCGTGCGCGGCACATACACCTCAAAGCCCGTCGTTTCGGCGGTCATCGCGCTCAGGCGCGAGCCGAAGCTGTATGCCACGTCGTTGCGGATGCGCGCGGGATCCAGGTAGTTGGCGAGAAGCACCCAGCTTTTCGCTTTGCCGAGTCCGAGCACGTTTTGCTTTTTATCAAACTTGATGCGGTACGGCTTCTTGTCGTACTGCGCCGTGGAGTTGCCGCGCAGTTTGATGCCGCCCGGCACTGCATAGAGATCGTCGCCGCCGTACACATCCGCGCCCAGAATGGTGATCGCGGTGTCGACGTAGCTGACTTTGTCGGGAATCGGTGCACCGTTCGTGTCGATGAGCACGGTCGGCAGACCCGCCGTCTCCTGGAGCACGGACACCTGATACTCCGCCTTGGTGCCGTTGCCGTACACCACCAGCTCATTCTCCGCCTGCAACGCCACCGCCGTCTCACCCGAGGTGATATCGGTGCCGTTGAAAGTGACGCGGTCGCCCTCAAAGGTGAACTGCGCGATCACTTCCTGACCGAGAATGTTCGGGTGTGCCTTGGCGGTTTCCCACACACGGTTGTCGCAGTACGTGTTGAACGTGATATCCCACATCAGCCACGTATTGATGCTTTTCGGGACGCTGAAGGTTTTCAGCTGACAACCCGTCTGTCCGCTGTATACCACGTACTGATCAAAGGCAAGTACGCCGGTCGGAAGCAACGTCAGCAACATCACCACCGCCAACAGCGCGGCAATCCATTTTTTCATCGGGAACCCCTCCTGAATCGTTGTTACTTTTTATTATACAGGATATACCGTTCGGTTGTCAATCGTCGATATCCTGCTCACTGTCGAGGATTTCCCCGCTGAACGCGTCCACCTTGTATTCGTACTCGGTGGTGCCGCATTCAAATTCCACATCATAAACGGTCGTGCCGTTCTTCACTTTCGCCTTGCAACGATATTCCGTCACGTCTGCTTCGGATACGGCGGCATGGGTCAGCACCGTTTGCTTCACGGTCGCCTCGTCCACGGCACCCGTCAGATCGACCGGCGTGTCCTCGTCGTCCCAATCCTCGTGATCGTCTTTGTCGTCCTCATCGTCGGTTTCGGTTTCGCTTTTGAGGATCTCGCCCGTTTCGGCATGGATCTTGTATTCGTATTCGGTGGTGCCGACCTTGAAATCAATCTCATAGACAGGCACGCCCTTGCGGACATCCCATTCCACGTCATAACGCGTGATCTGATCCTCGCTGACACCCGCATGCGCAAACACGGTTTCTTTCACCTGTGCCGCGTCGAGCAGAGCGTCGGCGTTGTTCTTGAACACGCCGTAGTCTTGCGTATCGCCGTCGTCCTCCAGCTCCTGCTTGTTTTTGAGGATCTCACCCGTCACGGCGTCGATATCGTAGTCATACTCCGTGCCGTTGTACACAAACTCCAGTTCATAGCACATGCCGCCGTTCTCGTGATCGAGCTCCGCTTCCTTTTTTGTAATCTCATCGGTCGTCAGACCCGCATGTGCAAGCGCCATCTCCCAGGCAGCATCCTCGCCGATATAGGCCTTGTCGCTCGCGTGACCCGAGGCATGAATATCCGCGGCTTGTAACTGTTCCACCAGCAGATTCAGATCGTTGATGGATACCGCCGCGAGCTCTTCAAAGGTCTTGAGAGGATCGAGCTCACGAATACGGCAGATGAGCATCGCTTTACCGGTGCTGATGCCGTACTCGGAAGCGAGCGCCGCCAGTTCCTTGTCGGTGTGCAGGGTCTGGCTCATCACCGCGCCGTCGAAGCCGTCGTTCGCCAGCATCGTTTCCACTTCTGCCGTCAGCTTCGTCTGCAGGGACGCCGCCTTGTCCGCGTCGGTGCTGTCCACGCTGATGAGCACCGAATTCGCCACGTCGCTCAGATAGCCGTGTTCCACCATCGCCGCCACGAGCGTATTGACAGTGGATGCCACGGGTTGTCCCGCATAATCGGTATCGCCGAGGATCACCGCGGCATCGTCGTTGAGCGCGGTGACCGACGCGATCGTTTCATCCTCGCCGACCTCGATGGCGATGCTGGGGTTGACATCCAGCGACACCGTCAGATCCGCCGATCCCACCTGCCGCCACATCGGCAACGTTGCACAAATCAGCACCACCACGGCGGCAACCGCCGCCATCGCGGAGATCCAAGCGATCGGACGGCGCGGCTTTTGCGTCGCCGTTTCCGTCGGACGGCACGCATCCAATACATCTTCAGACAGCCCGTCGTGCGGCAACTGTTCAAAGCTGTGGCGAACAGCTTGTTCTATATCCTTTTGTTTCATAAACATTCTCCTCCTTCGAGCGCGTTTCGCAGTTTTTTCAGGGATCGATGATATTTGGATAACACCGTCGATAACGGCAGGTGCATCAGTGCGGCAATTTCGCGGTGGCGCAGTCCCGACACCGCATACAAAATCACGATCTGCCGTTCCTCGTCGGACAGCTGTTGCATACACGCTGTCAGCACCAGGCGATCGTCCGCCGAAAAGCTCTCAACCGTCCCGGCGCTTTCCAGCCAATCCTCCGCGTGAGAGCCTGTCTTGGCCCGATCCCGCAGTTTTTGCACACTGAGGTGACGGGCAATGGTATACATCCACGCCATCGGCTTGCCCTCGCTTCGATAAGCAGCGGCATGCCGCACAACCGCCATGTAGCAATCATGAAGTACATCCTGCGCATCCTCGGTATGCCTGACCATCGAGAGCGCATACGCATACAGCGCGGTGTGGGTGTGCTCGTACAGTGCCGCGAGGGCGTCGCGATCCCCCTCGCCGATCCGCACGATCCATCGCTCGGTCTGTCGGGGATCGGTCACATTCTCCCCGCCCGTCAGCATCGTTATCAACATGCATCATCCCTCCTTTCACCAATATAACGCACAAAGGCGGCCTTTTATTGCATCCGATTTAAAACATTTTCAAAAAAACGACCGCGTCCCGAATGAACGCGGTCGTTTATACACGTTTACATCACCGATTCCGCATAACGGACCGCGCCCATGGCGTCCTTGGCGTAGTGATCGGCACCGATCTTGTCGGCATAGTCGCGCGTCAGCACCGCACCACCGACCATCACCTTACACCACGGAGCCTCCTTGCGCAACTGTGCGATGGTCTCCTCCATGGCGGGAACAGTCGTGGTCATGAGGGCGCTGAGCCCCACCAGCGGCGCATGGGTGTCCACCACCGCCTGCACTACCGTTTGCACGGGCACATCCTTGCCGAGATCAACAACGCAAAAACCGTAGTTTTCCAGCAACAGCTTGACGATGTTTTTACCAATGTCGTGGATGTCGCCGTACACGGTCGCAATCACCACCGTGCCCTTGTCGCCCGCTGTGGCATCGGATGCCGCGACCGCCGTTTTGATTTCCTCAAACGCCGCTTTTGCCGCTTCGGCACTCATGAGCAGTTGCGGCAAAAACACCGTCTTTTTCTCAAAACCTTCCCCGACCATGTTCAGCGCAGGAATGATTTCCTCGTTGACAAGGGTCATCGGCGGCACCTCCGCCAGCCGACGGACAGTGATCTCCCCTGCTTTGTCTTTGAGTCCTTTGAGGATCGCGTGTTGCAGATCCGATGCCGCGTGCGCGGTCACCGACGCCGTCGGCGGCGTTGCCGTCGGGGCGACGGATGCAAACTGCGCCGATGCCGCAATGTAGGCTTCGCAGTTGGGATCAAGCCCCTTGAGCGCCCGATAGGTGTGATAGGTTTTCATCATATCCGCCGAATAGGGATTCATGATCGCGGCGGACAGTCCGCATTCAAGCGCCAGCGCAAAGAATGTGCTGTTCACCGCGTCGCGCACGGGAAGTCCGAACGACACGTTGGATACGCCCAGAGATGTGTGACAGCCGAGTTCCAGACGGATCGTCCGCAGGGCTTCGAGCGTCGCCGTTGCCGCGCCGCTGTCGGCGCTGATGGTCATGGCGAGCGTGTCAAACACGATATCTTTTTTAGCGATGCCGTAGCGCGCGGCCTCTGCCAGAATGCGATGGGCAATCGCCACGCGTCCCTCGGCAGTGGCGGGAATGCCGCTTTCATCCAGCGTCAGTGCCACCACCACGCCGCCGTACTTTTTCACCAGCGGAAACACCGCATCCATGCTCTCCTGCTTGCCGCTGACGGAATTGATCATCGCTTTGCCGTTGTAGCGGCGAAGCGCCGCTTCCATCGCCGCGGGATCGGCGGTGTCGATCTGCAACGGCAGTTCGGTGATCGCCTGAAGTTCGCACACCGTGCGGGTGAGCATGGCGGCTTCGTCGATATCGGGCAGCCCCACGTTGACGTCCAGAATATGCACGCCCTTGTCCTGTTGGGACACGCCTTCGGACAGAATGTAATCCATGTCCGCTTCGATGAGGGCTTGTTTAAACCGTTTTTTGCCGGTCGGATTGATGCGTTCGCCGATGAGCACAGGCTCGTTTCCGAAGCACACCGCCGTCGCATAGGACGACACGACCGTGCGCTCAGGATCGGTCAGTGCCACCGCATCGAGCGGTGCCACCGCGGTCGCCAGCGCATCAATATACGCGGGGGTCGTGCCGCAACAGCCACCGACCACGCGTACACCCTCTTTGACAAGCGACGCGATCTCGTCGGCAAACGCGGTCGGTGTCACATCATATACCGTGCGACCGTCTTCCACCTTCGGCAGACCGGCATTGGGCTTGAGAAGCACCGGCACCGCACTCACCGCCAGCAGTTCCTCCATCACGGGGCGCAGTTGCGCGGGACCGAGCGAGCAGTTGGCGCCGATGGCATCCGCCCCGAGGCCTTCAAGCATCGCCGCCATCGCGGCGGGAGATGCGCCCGTCATCAGCTTGCCGTCCTCGCCGTAGGCGTTGGACACAAGCACCGGCAGATCGCAGGATTCCTTGGCGGCGAGAAGCGCCGCTTTGGTTTCGTAGCTGTCATTCATGGTTTCGATGAGGATCAGATCCACACCGCACGCCGCACCGATGCGGATGGTGGTCGCAAACAGCGCCACCGCCTCCTCAAAATCGAGATCGCCGAGCGGCCTGAGCAGTTTGCCCGACGGACCGATATCCAGCGCGACAAAGGTCGGGTGATCCACGGTCGCTTCCCGCTGTGCGGCGCGGGCGTTGGCAACCGCCGCCTGCACGATCGCGGTCAGCTCCTCCTCGGCAAACTTCAAGCCGTTTGCGCCGAAGGTATTGGTGCTGACCACATGGCTTCCCGCTTCGTAATAACGGCGATGGATGTCCCGGATCACCTCGGGATGCGTGATGTTCCAGCGTTCGGGATATTCGCCCGCCTGCAAGCCTTCCGCCTGCAACAGCGTGCCCATACCGCCGTCAAGTACCACCAATTCGGTGGCTAAAAATTCTCTGAATGTCATATGTCACCTCGAAACACACAGTCACGCTTGTTGCATGCGCGGCATTTGTGTAATGAACAGGATGCTCTATCCTCGGATGTCACCGCTACAGCGGTGACCGACTTGGTCGGCGTCATCAGCAGGCTGTCGCACAGGCTGACTCCGATATGCTTCGGGGGATCCAGCACTGCAAACAGCGTCCGCTGGGCTTCCAGCGGCAGATCGCCGTAGCCGGGACTGAACCGCTTCACGGACGCGGCACCGCCGAATACCGCCTGTTGCGCGCAGAAGGCATCGCACAGCGCTTCGATGCGTTCGGCGCCGATGGCCTGCAGCATCACCGCCCGCGACGGCGATGTGTGCGCGTATTTCTGAAGCAGGCGATCCAGATGAATGCCGACCGTCGCCGCCATGATCACCGCCTGAGACGCGTTGCCGAGAAACCGCGCGAGCGACGCCGATTCCAGCACAAAGTCTCCGAAAGCGCACCGCTCGCCCGTCACGCAAACAGGCACCGTCGCATAGCACACGGCGTACTGCCAGCGTCCTTCCATCTCCTGCAGACAGGAGTGCATCAGCGCGACCGTCGGCGCATGATCCGACGATGCCCCCGCATAGCGCAGGATTTCCTCCTGCCGCACGGGCGGTTCACTCACCGCCGCGCGTTGTACCACCGCGCTCATTTGCCCAATATATCCGACAGGTTGCTTTGAATCTTCGCCGCCACGTCGGGTTTGTTCATGGAATACACATGGACGTTTGTAATACCGTTGGCGAACAGATCGATGATCTGATCCGTCGCGTAGGCAATGCCCGCCTGCTTCATCGCGGCGGGATCACTCCCGAAGGTATCCACCAGGCTCTTAAAGCGTTGCGGCATGAACGAGCCGGACAGCTTGATCGCCCGTTCCACCTGATTGGCGTTGGTGATGGGCATGATGCCGGGAATCACCGGCACGGTAATGCCCGCCTGACGGATTTTGTACAGGAAGTTGTACAGCAGGTTGTTGTCAAAAAACATCTGGGTGGTTA
The DNA here is from genome assembly GCA_045540655.1 of Acutalibacteraceae bacterium. Classification (GTDB taxonomy): domain Bacteria; phylum Bacillota; class Clostridia; order Oscillospirales; family Acutalibacteraceae; genus RGIG1959. The sequence goes on along the minus strand of JAZQHP010000065.1, from coordinate 7,852 downwards.
AAAACTCACAGCCCGCATCCACCTTTTCCTTGAGATGGAGAATATCGTCCTTCTGATTGACGCTTTCGGGATGAATTTCGGGATAGCATGCCGCGCCGAGGCAAAAGTCCTCGTCCGCTTCCTTCAGCTCGCGGATGAGATCGATCGCATACCGATAATCCCAGTCGTCGCGCGAAGTGCCTTCGAGTGCCGCGGGAATATCGCCGCGAAGCGCCATCACATTGGTGATGCCTGCCTCCTTGATGCGGGCGATCTTTTCACGCACCGTCTGTCTGGTGGACGACACGCACGTCAGATGCGCGAGCGTCGGTACACCGTAGCGTTCTTTGATATTTTTCGCGATATCCAGCGTATATTGGCTGGTGCCGCCGCCGGCACCGTACGTCACACTCATAAAGGCGGGGCGAAGCTGAGCGATTTCCTCGGTGGCCATCCGAACGCTTTCAAAGCTGCTTTCGGTTTTCGGGGGGAAAACCTCAAACGACAACGACAGGGTATCCTTTTGCAACAGATCGGCAATTCTCACAGTACCTCTCTCCTTCAACGTAAAATACAGGCGCTCGCCTTATGCCTCGCCCGTCAAGGTTACAAAGCGCGGGGGATGATGCATCGCCTGCACCAGCGGGCCGAACACATCCGCTGTCTTCAGCTTCAGGCTTGCCGTGTTCACACACGGATGACAACCGACCGTCTCGCCCTGAAGCAGGTCTTCATCTACAAGCAGGGTTACGGCTTGCCCGGTATCGTTCATCAGCCCCAAAACCGTCACCGAGCCCGGGGTTACGCCGAGCAGGCGCTCCATCGCATCGGCATCGGCAAAGGACAGCCGCGCCGATGCAATCTGGCGGGACAGTTCCTTGGTTTTAAACGGTTTGTCGGCGGGCATCATCAGCAGATAAAACGCCGTTTGCTGACGGTTGCACAAAAACAGATTCTTACAGATGGTGGCTCCGAGCACCGCATCCACCGCCGCACACGCTTCCATCGTATCGGTGCGTTCGTGGTCGATTCGTTCATACTCCAGTCCAAGCCGATCCAGCAGATCGTAGCATGCGCGTTCCTTTTCACTGCGCGCCTGCGCATCGTGCGGTCGGCCGCGCTCCAACACCAACGCCATCGATGACACCTCTTTTTTCTAATCTCTGATTATATAGTATACCACTTATATCCGCAAAAAACAAGAGAGCGTTTTGCCCCACTCTTCGTTGACATTTCAACAGGGTGTGGTATAATAAAATGTGAGCAAACTACAAAGGAGTGTGACAGAATGAATCCCAAATACGACGCATTGTTTACCCCTTGGAAGATCGGCAATGTGGAAATCAAAAACCGCATTGTGATGTGTCCGATGGGCGGCACCTCGCTGTTCGGCTGGTTCGAGCTGGGCGGTTGCCATTTTGACAAGGAAGCCGCCAAGCTGTTCCTGGAACGCGCGAACGAAAATGTCGGTCTGATCATCCCCGGCATTGCACCTCTGCGCGACACGTTCTGGGGCAAATGGCTGTGGCAGAATCCCAAGATGTTTGAAGAACTGAAGGTCTTCATGGACGAGATCCATAAAACGGGCGCCAAGCTGTTCATCCAGCTGACCGCCGGCATGGGACGGTCTTGGGCCATCACAGAGCTTGTTGCTCCGCTTCACAAAAACAAAGTCACCCGCGCGCTGATCAAACCGATCATCGATACCTCGCATGAACTTGCCAGCCCCAGCCCGCAACCCTCCCGCTGGGCGCACGATATCGAATGCCCCGAAATGACAGTGGAGCAGATTCACGAGATCATCGAAGCGTTCGCCAAAACCGCCAAGCTGTGCCGCGATGCCGGCGTGGACGGCGTGGAGGTGCACGCGGTGCATGAGGGCTATCTGCTCGATCAGTTTGCGATCGAATTTTTCAACAAGCGTACCGACGATTACGGCGGCAGTTTTGAAAACCGCTACCGTTTTGCCAAGGAAGTCGTGCACGCGATCAAGGAAGCCTGCGGCGACGACTTCCCCGTGTCGCTTCGGTATTCGGTAGAGTCCAAGATGAAGGGCTTCTGCGAAGGCGCGATGCCCGGCGAGACCTACACCGAAGTGGGACGCGCCATGGCGGAATCCGAAAAAGCGGCGAAATACCTGCAGGATGCGGGTTATGACATGCTCAACGCCGACAACGGCACCTACGACTCGTGGTACTGGGCGCATCCGCCCATGTACATGCCGCAAAACTGCAACCTCGACGATGTGGCGCATATCAAGCAATTTGTGGACATTCCCGTCGTTTGCGCGGGACGCATGGAGCCCGAGGTCGGTGCCGCGGCCGTTGCCGACGGACGCATCGACGCGATGGGTGTTGCCAGACAGTTCCTCACCGATCCCGCCTGGGTGACCAAGCTGATCGAGGATCGCCTTGAGGATATCCGTCCGTGCATCTGCTGTCACAGCGGTTGCTTCAACTTCTCCTCGTCGAAGGGTCACGCCAACACGCAGGATCTGACCGACACGATGGGGCTGTCGCGGTGCGCACTCAACCCCGAGACCATGCAATCGAAGAAATACTACGTTACTCCCGCGAAAAAAGCGAAGAAGATCGCCGTCATCGGCGGCGGCATCGGCGGTATGGAAGCCGCCATCCTCTGCGCCAAGCGCGGACACACGGTGACGCTATATGAGAAGAGCGACAAGCTCGGCGGTGTCTTTATCGCCGCGGCGGCGCCCTCCTTCAAAGAAAAAGACCGCGAGCTGATCGCGTGGTATATCCGCGAACTGCAAAAGTATCCCATCACCGTCTGCATGAATACGGCGGTGACCGATACGGCGGCGCTGGATGCGGATGAGATCATCGTCGCGACGGGCGCTGTCGCGAAAAAGCTCCCCGTCAAGGGTGCGGAAAAAGCCGTGGAAGCAGTCGACTTCCTGCTGGATAACACCCTCGCGGGCGAACGCGTGGTCGTGGTCGGCGGCGGTCTGACGGGTTGCGAGATCGCGTATGAGCTCTACCTGCAGGGCAAGAAGCCCACCATTATTGAAATGCAGGATGACCTGGTGGTCACGAAGGGCGTGTGCCTTGCGAACACCAGCTATCTGCGCGATTTCTTTAAAACCAACCTCGTGCCCGTGCATCTGGAAACCGCACTGTGCGAAATCACCGATACCGGTGTCATCGTCAAGGGCAAGGACGGCGAAGCCTTCACAGTGGAAGCGGATACCGTCATCACCTCGATCGGCTATAACCCCGCGCCGCTCGTCGCCAAAGGCAAACGCGTGCACGTCATCGGCGATGCCAAAGCGGTCGGTAATCTGCGCACGGTCATCTGGGGCGCGTGGGATGTCGCAATGAAGCTGTAATGCCTCGTACGATACATAGAAAGGAAGGAACCCTTTATGATGGAACTCACTCATGAACAACAGCAGATCCTCGACGGTGCCAAAGGCGACACCCTCGCCAAGGTCATGAAGACGCTGGTGATGTATGGAAATGTGTTCGGTGCCACCAAAATGGTGCCCGTCACCTCCAAGCACAATCACCTTGTTACATCGTTCGGTCTCAAGGCGCTCGGTCCCGTGTACGACATGATGAATCAGCTCATCGAAGCGGGCGCTGTCTCCACACAGACCTTCTCGGCGGATCCGCGTCCGCTGGACAAGAACGTTCCCGCCAATTTCCTGCAAAACTTTATCTTCAATCATTTCATGTATTCCCGTCAGGACTTCTACGAGGATCAACTGCAGAAGCTCGGACTGATGGATAAAGACGCCTTCTCCTGCACCTGCTACATGGACGAGATGGGCAACAAACCGCAAAAGGGCGAGATCCTTTCGTGGGCGGAATCATCGGCGGTCGTGTACGCGAACTCCGTGCTGGGTGCACGTTGCAACCGCAACTCAGGTCTGATCGATCTGATGGGATCGGTGGTCGGCTTTGTGCCGTATTTCGGCCTGCTGACCGATGAGGGACGCAAAGCCTCGTGGATCGTGGAAATCAAAACCACCAAGAAGCCCGAAGCCCAGCTTCTCGGCTCCGCCATCGGCATGAAGGTGATGGAGGATGTCCCCTATGTCAAGGGGCTCGATCAATGGATCGGCACGGAACTGACCGACGAAGCCTGCACCTACCTGAAGGATTTCGGTGCGGCGACCGCCTCGAACGGTGCGGTGGGACTGTATCACATCGCCAACCTGACCACTGAAGCGGTGGAACTCGGCGAGACACTCATCCGCGAGGATGCACAGGTGTATGTTATCGATGACGCGGAGCTGGAACGCGTATACAAAGGCTATCCGGTTATGTGGAAAAATCAGGACGCCAAGCCGAAATTGTGCTTTATGGGCTGCCCCCACATGAGCCTGCAACAGCTCAAGGACTGGACCGATAAGGTGGAAGCCGGGCTCAAGGAATCCGGCAACAGCAAGGTGGTCATCCCCACGGTGTTCACCGCCGCGCCGAAGGTGCTCGAAGCGTTTGAGCAAACGCCCTATGCCGCGCGCCTGAAGGCAACGGGTGTCATCACCTCGTACATCTGCCCGCTGATGTACATGAACAACCCGCTCTCCGGGAAGATGCCTGTCATTACCTCTTCCAACAAACTGCGCACCTACACCACGGCACGCTACTACACCGATGACGAGATTCTCGTTCAGATCACCAAAGGAGGGACTGCAAAATGAAAACCTTTCAAGGACGCGTCATTGCCCCCGGCACCGTAACCGCTAAAGCGCTGGTTTCCCACGAAGGACTCAACACCCTCGCTTCCTTCCAGAAGGCTCTGCAGTTCGGCGACAAAAACGCCACCTGCGGCGATCAGAACAACAAAGACCTGCTCGGTAAGCAGATGGCGGGTAAGGCGCTCTGCCTGCCGCAGACCATCGGCTCGGCCACGGGCGGTCTGGTGCTGGACTGTGCCTGCTCCATGCATCGTCAACCCGCCTGCATGCTCTTCTCCAAGCCGATCGATTCGCTCGCCGCGGCGGGCGCGATCCTGGCGGATGTGTGGCTCGACGATGTGACGATGCCCGTCATCGACAGTCTGGGCGAAGACTTTCTCGCCTATATGAAAGACGATATGACCGTCACCATCAAAGAAGACGGCGTCGTCGAAGTGGACTGATTCGACAATACACACCGCTCTGCAGCATAAAACCGCTGCAGAGCGGTGTTTTTTTGCGCTCTTCGCGTCGGATTTGCGGGTACGGTTTTGCACGCTCTGTCCCCCGCTTCGGCAAACTTCGCTCCGACGGTGGTGGTATAGTATAGGTCCGACGTTCACCCGAATGAAGACGGTAAGGAGTGTGCCTTCGTGACCATCTATATCGACGTGCTGTTGGCACTCAATCTGTTTGTCGATTTCTTGCTTCTGTGTGCGACCGCTCGCCTGCTGTCGCTTCCCGTCAAGCGGTGGCGGGTGATTCTTGCCGCCGTTTTTGGGGCGTTGACGACCCTCGTCATTCTGTTGCCGCCGTTGCCGCTGTGGCTGACAGCAATATGGCAAGGGTTGACGGCAGCGGGGATGATCGCGGTCGCTTTCACGCCGAAGGGGATTCCGCGTTTTCTCAGAATCGTCGGCGTGTTTCTGCTGGCGGGGGCGTTGTTTGCGGGGATATGTGCCGGCATCGAACGCTGGATCGCGCCGCGCGGCTTACTGGTGCAAAGCGGCGTCGTCTATTACGATGTGTCGCCGCTCACCCTGGCGGCGCTGACGGCGATCAGCTACGGCCTGCTTTGTCTGTTCGAGCGCCTGACACGCAAGCGCGTCGCTCTGGGCACCGCCTATCGCATCGTGCTGACCGACGGCGACGAACAGCTGACTCTGCGCGCGATGCTCGACAGCGGACACAGCCTGACCGAGCGCTTTTCGGGCTCCCCCGTGATTCTGGCCAATACCGCGGCGGTGCGCCCGATTGCGGCGCACTACGATCCGCACGCCATTACCGCACGCACCGCTTCGCGCATTCGTTATATCCCCTTTTCCACCATCGGCGGTGAAGGGATTCTCATGGCATTTCGCCCCGAACAGGCGGTGCTTCACGGCGGCGGACGCACGCAGGATATCAGCGGCACATGGGTCGCTGTCACCACGCGGATCGGACGCGGCGAATATGAGGCGCTCATCGGTCCCGCGCTTGCCGACACGCTGTTATCACGATAAAAGGAGTGGATTTCATATGCTGTGGTTGCGTAGGCTCGCCACACGGTTGCGAGCGACATTTCGCCGCCTAACCGCCGACGATGTGCATTATATTCACGGATCGGACACCCTGCCTGCCCCGTTGTCCGCCGAAGAAGAACAAGAGGTGTTTGTCGCATTATCGCACGGCGATCCCGCCGCGCGGCAAATCCTGATCGAGCATAATCTGCGGCTGGTGGTGTACATTGCCCGTAAATTTGACAATTCGGGGGTCGGCATGGAGGATCTGATCTCCATCGGCACCATCGGATTGATCAAGGCGGTAAACACCTTCTGCCCCGATCGGCATATCAAGCTCGCGACCTACTCCTCGCGTTGCATCGAAAATGAGATCCTGATGCATCTGCGCAAAATCACAGGGCAACGCGGAGAGCTGTCCATCGACGAGCCGCTTCACGTAGACCGCGACGGCAACGAACTGTTGCTGTCCGATGTACTCGGCGGAGACCCCGACGCGGTCAGCCGTGATATTGAGGAGGAAGCGGAAAAGGGCGTACTGCTCGCGTGCGTCGCGCGCCTGCCCGCCAGGGAACAGGAGATTTTACGGTTGCGGTTCGGGCTTTGCGGCGGACGGGAGCATACACAGAAGGAAGTCGCCGATATGCTCGGCATCTCCCAGTCGTATATCTCACGGTTGGAAAAAAAGATCATCAAGCGTTTAAAATCCGATCTGATCGCGGCGATGTAAGAGACGTCTGCATCATGTTGCCCGATTGCCGCGGCATGAATGATACTGCAAAAAAGGCACCCTTCCCGAAAGGAAGAGTGCCTTTTTGTTATTGGTTATTCGCGAGTCGGCGAGTGCTTACCACTCGTCGTCACCCCAGTCATCGTCTACCACACCGTCGCCGGGGTTCGGGTCGTACACACCGTTGGAGTCTTTGCAGATATCCTCGGTCTCGTACCAACGAATATCCAATTCAGGGGATTCATATGCCATTTTCTTCATGCTCCTCACTGTCCTTTCATTCGTTGATTTGATCAAAGTGCCGCATTGACTTCAACCGCATCGAGCACTTCTTTGCGCACCACATTACTGTAAGCGACGTGATAGGTGCCTGCCGCTTCGCCTTCGATGGTGTAAACCACATACGAACGGGCGAAATACCAGACTTTCTTGCCGTCGATTTCGGTGACACGCAGGTAATACTGGTTTGACTTACTCTTTTGGGTCGCCATGACCTGACGGACATTGGCATGCGCCGTTCCGAACGAGCCTTTCTCGATACTCGCCGTGTCGATGGTGGTTTCATTCAGACGCATCGACGCATCCTTGTCCGCGAGGCGATCGTACATCATGTTCTTGGTGTACAGCGTACCCCAAGCCACGGGTGTAGCGCCTTCCACGCCGCTCAGATCGAAGGTGGACACGAAGATCATCTCGCGCACACCCGGCTCTTTGAGCGTGCTGGAGGACGAGATCATGGACGAAATCGCGCCCCGGTCATCGCTGAAGTCCTGCAGGTTGTCAATCGCCGTATAGGTGAGGTTCATAGTCTCGTACACGGAGAACTGATAATCCTCGCTGTTCGCGGACAACACCGTGCCGACGGTTCCGTTGGACTTGATGTAGTGCACACCGCTGACGTGCTCGGTTGTCACGTTTTCGGTGCTCGCCGTCTCGTCCGTCACCATCCATACACCGCCTTGGCGTGCGCCATCGAGAGGTTTGGCAACCATCACGATG
>JAZQHP010000064.1:0-11645 GCA_045540655.1 Acutalibacteraceae bacterium | reverse complement strand
TGTTCTTGGCTCCCTCTGACGAGGGAGCTGTCCGAGCAAAAGCGAGGACTGAGGGAGAGAAAAGCCTTGACTACCCCTCCGTCTGCGGCTAAGCCGCATCCACCTCCCCTGACAAGGGGAGGCAAGGGTTTGCTCCGCTTCTTTTCTTGCTCCCCCGGTAAAACCGGGGGGTTATTTTACGCCTGAAGACAGCCAACCAAAAAAGAGAAGTCTCCAAAGAGACTTCGCTTTTTTACACGCGGGTGGTATGACAAACGGGATATCGGCATCAATAACCGAAGGTGTAGGCGTAGGCATCGTTGTGGCTTACCAAGCAGTTCACATCCGTATCGATGCATACCGTCTTTTTCTTGTCGCAGACATAGAGATCGCCCTCGAATGTATTCTGATCAAAATCGCGCAGATACAATACCCGCCCATCGCACAGCGGCACGAAGGTGTGAATATTCGTGTCGATAAGCGTGGAGGTTTTTCCGTCATACACATACAACGCCGTGGAGTGATTGTCTTCTTTAGCGGTATAGTATATATGTCCGCTTTGCTCATCCAACAGACAACCGCCCGCGTCGGTGGCGATCAGGGTCCGATTGATAAACAGGTCCCAAGAACCGGCGCGTTCTACGCAGTAGGATACGGTATCCGTGTCGAGGAATACAGGTGGCTCGAGCGTGAGCACGTCTTCGGCATACAACTGCGGTTCGCTGACGGAGGAATCGCGGATATCCATCCGATACAGCCGGTGCGTTATCCGGGCGGGAACATTTGGAAAGTAATACATCACCGTGCCGTCGTCGTTCAATACGGGCGTGGCGATGGAGTCAATGCCCAGCGGGATGACGGTGCCTTTCACGGCGACAGAATAGTCGATGGACACCGTAAAGGCTTCCAGGATCTTCGAGGACAGTTCCTCGACGTGTTTGAAATCGGCGATCTCGGACAGCTTGAATTTGCCGACGTCGGTTGTTTGTGCTGAGCCGAAGACGACGGCGGGGATGTCGGCGGCGTGATGGATCGGAGGACTCTCGGGGCGGGAGTCGTTGACGGCTATATACCGATCGGTAAGCACGGTTTCCTCCGTACCGTCGAAATAGCACAGCGACGTGCCGCTCAGGTCGATGGTCGCGGTTTTCAGATAGTCGCGCCACTGATCGCGCACTTTCTTGGCTGTGTAAGCATTGTATTGAGCGTCATACGCATCCAGACCGGCGGCATACTGCTCCTGCGCCGCCTGATAGTCTTCCTCGGTGGCAAAGTCGCTCCGACGGGGACGGTCGGGATATGGCGGCTCGGTGATGTCTTTGTCCGTTTCGGCCATATCGTCCTCCACGAAGGTCGACAGTGCCACATCCGCCTGCTCATTGTTCTGTCGGACATAGTACAGCTCGCCGGAAGGATAATGGGTGGCAACGTAACGGACGTTTTGTGCGATGCTCACGGGATCCTTGCCGAGCTCGTGCTTGTACAGCACGCCGTTCTCGTCGGTATAATACACAAAGGAACAGTCGGGAGCAACAACCTCCAGGGAGGCGTTGTCCGCACTCATCTTTTCGCGCGGATTGTCCGCGTGTTTGCCGTAGACGGCACGATTGGCGGTCGTATATACGAGGTTGTCTCCGTCCTCGGATACATAGAAGTACTCAACGTGGTTATCCACCTGTTCGTTGTTGTGTGTATCGATGGTATACCGATACAGATTGTGGTTCGTGTCGAGATAGGTGACGATCTCGGTGTTGTCGCTCACGTCATACTGATAGACATCGTTGGCAATCTTGATCGGACGGAAGCGGGGCTTGTCGGTGCGGCGGCAATACAGCTCGATGGGATCGCCGGGCGAAGCATGATCGGGATAGATGACCCACTTGCCGTCGTCGCTGATGTAGATGCCGCGAGCATATGCGGCGGCGGTCTGCGCCGCGGGTACGTCGGCCATGGCGCCCGCGTCAACGATCGTGGCGAGCGGGATGGCATCGTCGCCCTTGTTCAGCTCGGAGTAGAACAACGTGGCGTTCTTGATATACAGACCGACTGCGGCGTCGCCGGACGGATGCTTCGCCAGCCATCCCACCACCAGCGTCAACAACAGCAGTCCGATCAGCAACAGCACGCCGAACCATATGGTTTTAGCGGGAATGATCGTCGGAGCGTCGGGCGGTGCAACCGGGGTCGGCGTTTCGGGAGCCGTATCGGCGGGGATGGCGCCCGCCGGCAGCTCCTCTGTCGGCGGTACGTCGACGGGGGTGACGGGAACGGGGGCTGCGGGAGCAGGCTTTGCCACGGACGCGACGGGGGTTTCTACGGGCAAGGGTGAGCCGCATTGGGAGCAAAAGCGTGAGATGGCGGGCAGTTGTTTGCCGCAGTTCGGACAGAATTTCATGGAGAACCTCCTGTATATGTGTTTGCGATGCAAACGTGTGGTTTAAGGGAATGGCGGCGATGCGCTGCAGGGGTTACAGCAGGAATCCGACGCCTTTGCATGCGGTGCAGGTTGTCTGATGCGACGAGGAGACTTTGCCCGTGCCGCCGCACTGAACGCAGGTCTGCCATTGTCCCTGCCACGACTGCATTCCCGCATCATAATAGACAGCCGGATTGTATTGCTGACAGGTGCCGTTGCACCGGGGACAGGTGGATTCGGTGTCCGCCAGACCGCCGCCCATGCAGGTGCGGCAACGGTGCTGTTCGCGGACGCGCTCGATATAGGCGGTGTTCGCGTAAATCCGACAGGTGTCATCGGTGATGATCAGCGGAAGAATATCCGTTGCCGCCGTCGCACCGTCGGCATACAACGTGAACTGATACCAGATATACGAATCCAGCTCCCCGATGCCGGTGACCGTGGCAGTGTAGGTGTCGGGATAGGCAATCAGCAGGGCGTCGGCGTAGTCATAACTGTCTTTTGTCAGATACGGACGAAGTTCTTCGGCGGATTTGGCATTGGCCATGCCTTGGATACAAAGCGCCGCCTGCGTGTCTACGGCGTGAGACACCGGGGAGAGCGGCTTGCTGAAATCGGCAAGCTCGGGGGCTTGCCGACAGGCAGTCAGGCTTATCAGCAGGACGAGAAGCACGGCGACCGTGCGGTACAAACGGGAGAATGTCATATGATCAGTCCTTTGGAGAAGAATAGGAGCGGGTCAGCAATGCCGCGCCGATCACGCCGGCGTTGCCGCCCAGCGCCGACAGGCGCAGGCTTGCTTCGGGAAGCAGGTGCGGCGACAGGCGATCGAGCAGGGCGTCGCCCGCTCCCGCCAGTCCGCCCGCCAGCACAATGCATTCGGGCATAAAAATTTTCACAAGGCTGTTGATGCCCAGCGCCAGTTGCTCGGCATAGGCGGCAAGCACCTCGTCGGCAACGGGGCACCCTTGCGCGGCGGCGGCAAACACCGCTTTGCCGCTGTGGTCGGATTGCGCGAGCAGGCTGTCGGGATGCGCCTTCGCGGCGGTTGCGGCAAGGGCGGTCAGAGCGGATGCGGAGGCGTATTGTTCAAAGCATCCGCGCAGACCGCACGGACAGGCAGGACCGTGGCGGTCGATGACAAAATGCCCCAGCTCGCCTGCGCGGAAATTGAAGCCTTCGACGGGCTTGCCGTCGATCAGGATGGCACCGCCGATGCCCGTGCCGAGGGTGAGCATCAGCGCGTCCTTGCAGTCGGCGCAGGCGCCGACGGTCGCTTCGGCGAGCATCGCGCAGTTCGCGTCGTTGCCGAGTGTAACGGGAAGGGACAGCGCGTCGGACAGGCGCTGTGCGAGAGGTTCGTTTTGAAACGGCAGGTGACTTGCACGCAGTACCGTGCCTGTCGGCGGGTGGATGCGTCCCGCGCATCCCACACCGACCGCCGTGACGCCGTATCGGCGGCACAGCGGCGCTACTGCCGTGACCAGCGCGTCCACGATGGCGTCGCTGTCGCGCTCCGCGGTGGGGACACTCTCATGGCACAGCGGCTCCCACGCCTCATTGACGACACTGCATTTGGCGGTGGTACCGCCGATGTCGATGCCGAGTATCATGCGCATGGCCTCCTTATAACGGGCGTCCGTTGATAAATACGTCGCGGATGTGCAGGCGGTCGTCGCACAGCAGGAAGTCCGCCTGCTTGCCGACGGCGAGCGAGCCGTAACGATCGTCGACGCGAAGCGCCACGGCGGGATTATACGCCGCCATGACGGCGATATCTTCAAGCGGAATGCCCAGAGACCGCAGATTCTGTGCGCCCTTGAGCATGGAGAAGCAACTGCCCGCGATGCGACCTTGCGTGTCCAGACACAGCCCGTCCTTGACGGTGCGGATGCGTCCGCCCACCTCGTATTCTCCGTTGGGCAGTCCCGACATCATGCCCGCATCGCTGATAAGGGTGATGCGGGAGGCGCCCTTCATGCGGTAGACCAGCGACACCGCCGCAGGGTCCAGATGCACAAAATCCGCGATCAGCTCACAGGTGACGCGGTCGTCGGTCAGTGCCGCACCGAGAATACCCGTTTCACGGTGGGACAGCGGGCGCATCGCGTTGAACACGTGGGTGGCACGGCGCGCGCCCGCGTCCACAGCGGCGGTTGCTACGGCATAGGTCGCGTCGGTGTGTCCGAGCGACGCATGCACGCCGCGCCGTTCGGCGGCGGCGATCACTTCACAGGCGTGCTCCCGTTCGGGAGCGATGGTCATCAGGCGCAGTTGTCCGTCGGCGGCATCGGCGAGTGCTTCAAACGCTTCGACACAACAGGGGATGTCGGGCGGGTACATAGCACCGCGCCGTTCGTTCGACACGAAGGGCCCCTCGCTGTGGATGCCCAGCACCTTCGCGCCGTCGGACGGTTGATGACAGTGGGCGGCGGCGTTGGCCGTGCAGGCGAGCATATCCTCAAACGGCATACACCGCACGGTGGCGGCAAAGCCTACCACACCGTCTTGCGCAAGACGATGAAGCGCCTTGTCGAAGCCGCCGTCTTTTTTGGCGAATTCCTCCCCGATGAAGCCGTGGATATGGGTGTCGATCATGCCGGGAAGCACAAACGCGCCGTCGGCGTCATACACCTCGCCGTCGTCGTGCGGGACGATGAGACCGTCGCGTACGTACAGATCGCGTTGTTCAAAAAGCGTGTTGTCCGCCGACAGCACGCGGGCGTTGCGAAGAATCATGCAGAATGCCTCCTATACAGAGCAAAAAACATATATATCCAGTATACCAAATATCGACGAAAAATGCAATGGCCGATGGAATGTGAAGAAATCGAGAACTATCAGCACTGTAACTTGACTTTCAACCATGTTTTATAGTAAAATAAAAACGAATATAACAAATAAAAGGCAAAGGAGCGGACAAGCGTGAATGCGGAGATCATTGCGGTCGGCACGGAGCTGTTGCTGGGCGACGTGGTGGATACCAACAGCGCCTATTTGTCGCGTCAGGCGGCGGCGCTCGGCATCGCGGTGACCCATCGGCAGACGGTGGGAGACAATCCCGCGCGCCTGCGTGAAGCGATCGGGCTTGCCCTCTCCCGCGCGCAGATCGTGATCCTGTGCGGCGGACTCGGCCCGACCCCCGACGATCTGACCAAGGAGATCGCGGCGCAGACGCTCGGCGTGCCGCTGGTGCTTCATGAGGAGAGCCTGCGGCGTATGACGGCGTATTTTGAAACAAGCGGACGCGTGATGAGTGACAACAACCGCAAGCAGGCGTGGATGCCTGAAGGTGCGGTGGTGTTTGCGAATGACCACGGAACGGCGCCCGGCTGTGCGATGGCGGTCAACGGACAGCATGTACTGTTGCTTCCCGGTCCGCCGTCGGAGCTGATCCCGATGTTTGAAGAGGCGGCGGTGCCGTATCTGTTGCCGCTGTGCGACGGGGTGCTCCGTTCGCACACCGTAAGGGTGTTCGGGCTGGGCGAATCGATGGCGGCGAGTATGGTGAGCGATCTGCTCGAAGGGGTGAACCCGACGGTCGCACCCTATGCCAAGGCGGGCGAGATGTATTTCCGCGTCACGGCAAGAGCCGCCAGCGGCGAGGAAGCGGATGCGCTGTGCCGCCCGACGGTCGACGCATTGACTGCGCGGCTGGGGACGACGGTGTACGGCGTGGACACGGCTTCGCTCGAGGAGGCGCTGGTCAAGCGCCTGATCGCCTGCGGGCAGACGGTCGCTACGGCGGAATCCTGCACGGGCGGACTGGTGTCCGAACGGTTGACGGCGGTGGCAGGCGCCTCGTCGGTGTTTGCGTGCGGTGTGTGCGCGTACAGCGGGGAGATCAAGCATCGCTTGCTGGGGGTGCCGCAGGCGGTGCTCGATGCCACGGGCACAGTCAGCCGCGAAACGGCGGCGTATATGGCGCGCGGTGTGCGTACCCTCAGCGGGGCGGATATCGGCGTGTCGGTGACGGGCGTGGCGGGGCCCGGTCCGTTTGAGGACAAACCCGCCGGTACGGTATTGGCGGCGGTCAGCACCGGCGAAGGTACGTTTGTGCGGCGGCTGAACCTGACCCACCGTCCCGATCGGGCATACATCCGACAGGTGGCGGCGTCCCACGTGCTGGACATGGCGCGTCGGGCATCCATGGGGGATACCCCCGATGAAAAATTTGATTTTGGCGGAGAATCGGATCATTTATGAAATCTTGGATCTATGCAAAGGTCGCCGCACTTCTCGCGGGGATCGCGGTGGTGTCGCTCGGGCTGACGGTGTTGTTCGCGCCGCCGCGCACCGAGGACACCTCGGTGAACATTGTAACCAGCTTTTACCCGGTATATATTGCCGCGCTCAACGTGGCGGGCGATATCGACGGGGTGACAGTGACCAATATGGTGGACAGTCAGACCGGCTGTCTGCACGATTACCAGATGTCGCCGCAGGACCGATCGGTGCTGGATGCGGCGGATGTGCTGGTCATCAACGGCGCGGGTGCTGAGCCGTTTCTCCGCCCCGTGCTGGTGCAGATGCCGCAGTTGCCTGTGATCGATCTGTCCGAGGGACAGACGCTTCTCGAGAGCGGACACGTGCACGATCACGATCACGAGCATGTGCACGACGGGGAAGACGAATCCGCAACAACGGATACCAACAGCCATCTGTGGGTGTCGCCGCTTCGCTATCGTCAGCAGGTCGAAACGCTGACGACGGCACTGTGTCAGGCGGATCCGTCGCACGCGGCGCAATATGAAGCAAATGCGGCGGCGTATCTGCAGAAGATCGACGCCGTGTGGACGCGGATGCAGGCGGCGGTATCGCCGTTTGCCGATCTGCCGACGGTGCTGTTCCACGATTCGCTCGGCTACGCGGCGGAGGATCTGGAGCTGTCGGTGGCGGCGGCGCTCAACGTCGGCGAGGACAGCGGCGCATCCACGCAGGCGCTTCGTCACGCCGAGGATGTGTTGGTAAACGCCGACAAAGCGATGCTGTTGTACGATGCGCAGTATACGTCGGTGCCGTATGCTTATTTACGGGATCTGCCGCGCACGGCGATCGTGATTACGGTGAATACGGCGGTGTCGGGGGCGGATGACCCCGACGCGTGGCTGGTTGCCATGACAAACTGGTGTGAGGCTTGGGAGGCGGCGGCATGAACAAACACAAACACGCCTGCGGTCTCCACTGCCTGCAGGTGGAGGGGCTGAGCGTCACGATCGGCGGCAAGCCCATCGTCAATGACGTGCATCTCCACGCGCACTGCGGGGAGCTGACCGCGATCATCGGGCGCAACGGCGCGGGCAAGTCCACGCTGATGAAAGCGCTCGTGGGCGAACTCAAATGCAAAGGTACCATCCGCTTCAGCGGGCACGGCGGTGAGCCGACCGTGCGCAAGCCGCGCTTCGGCTACGTGCCGCAGACGCTGGCGGTGGATAAAAGTGCCCCGATCACGGTGCGGGATATGATGCTGTGTTACACGTCGGTGATGCCGGTCTTTTTCCCGCGGCGGCGCAAGGTGATCGACGCGCTGCGCAGTCAGCTGGCGCTTTTCGGCGCGGAAACGTTGCTGGACGCGCGGGTCGGCGATCTGTCGGGCGGCGAACTGCAACGTGTACTGCTGGCGCTGGCAACATGGAAAAAGCCCGATGTGGTGTTGCTGGACGAGCCTGTCAGCGGCGTGGACTACGAAGGGCTTCGCGCGTTTTATCAGGCGATCGACCGCCTGCGCGAGCAGGATCTGATCGTGCTGATGATCTCCCATGACCTGCCTTTTGTGCGCGATCACGCGGACCGCGCGGTGCTGATGGAGCAGGGATGGGTCGCGGCGAGCGGCACCCCGTCGGCGGTATTTGCGACGGAGGCGTTCGCGGCGGCATTTCCCGTGGAAGCGGCAAAGGAGGCGGATCGGTGATGGATTGGCTGTCCTTTCTGGATTATGAATTTATGCGGCTCGCCTTCGCGGCGGTGCTGTTGATTATGCCGTTGTTTGCCATCCTCGGCACGATGGTGGTCAACAACGGAATGTCCTTTTTCTCGGATGCGCTGGGACATTCGGCGCTGACGGGTGTGGGCATCGGCGTGTTGCTGGGACTCAGCGATTATACCCCCGCGATGCTCATTTTCGCCGTGGTGTTTGCGCTGTGCATGAACCGCATCCGCCATTCGGGTATGGGAAGCACCGACACGGTGATCGGCGTGTTCTCATCGTGCGGTGTGGCACTTGGACTGGTACTGCTGACCAAAGGCGGCAGTTATCAGACCGTGCAAAGCCTGCTCATCGGCGACATTCTGAATATCACGCCGACGCAGGTATGGGTGCTCGGCGCGGTGCTTCTGGTGATGATCGTGCTGTGGGTGCTGTGCTTTAACGGTTTTCTCGCGGTGAGCATCAGCCCCGCCATCAGCCGCAGTCGCGGCATTCCCGTCGGGCTGTTTGACCGTCTGTTTGTGGTGGCGGTTGCGGTGGTTGTGATGCTGTCGATCCGCTGGGTCGGCTTGCTTATCATCAACGCGATGCTCATTCTGCCGGCGGCGGCGGCGCGCAATGTGGCGCGGTCGATGCGCAGTTATCATGTGCTGGCACTGATTTTCGGGTTGTTTGCGGGCGTGCTCGGCTTGTTGCTGTCGTATTACAACGCGGTGGCAAGCGGTCCGACGATTGTGCTCGTTGCGGCGGCGGTCTTTTTCGGTACGTTATTGCTTTCGGGCAAATCAAGATAACAAAGGAGAGATGTGGGATGAAACGAGTGTGGAGCGTGTTGCTTTGCCTGGTGCTGACGGCGACCATGGCGGTCGGTGCGGCGGCGACGGTGGAGGACACTGTTTACGATCTGGCAACCGATGCCGATGCGGTACGCCTTGTCGGTCGTACGATTGTGACAGAGGACGGTATCGCGCCGCAGACGACGGCGGCGGGTATTGCATTTTATACCGATGCCGAGGCGCTGGAAATGACCATCAGCGGCGGCAAAGGCTATTGCCAGATGTTCACGCATGAGTATTTCATCGTCTATGTGGACGGCGAGATCGCGGCTCGCTGGGAGTTGAAGTTCAACAACGGCGGCAAGACGGGACGCGATACATTCGTGCTCAACGACGAGCTGGACGGCAACACCCATCGTGTGGAGGTGCTTCGCGAGACCGAGGAGGTCAATGCCGTGGCGCTCTATGAGCAGATCACGGTGGCGGGCGATGCCACGATCGTCCCTGCGCTGGAAGCGCCCATGATGATCGAATTTGTCGGCGACTCCATTACCACGGGCTACGGCGCGTATCCCACATCGGCACAGACCGCCACCTATGCGGTGGACGACCCCATCCGTCAGGCGGGCACCAAAAGCTATGCCTATCTGACGGCGCAACAGCTCGGCATGGACATTCAGGTGTGCTGTACGAGCGGTTACGGCGTGGTGTGCGGTTATAACTGGGACGGCGCGAATCTGCAGGGGATGTACCCCTACACGGCGTATCACAACGATCATGCGTCGGATGCGGCGTTGTGGGGCTTTGAACGCCCCGCCGATATCGTAGTGATTAACCTTGGCACCAACGACAAGGGCACCTACCGCAGTAAGGGCAAAACCGATGCGGATATGAAAAACGGCATCCGCTCCATGATGGAGCTTGCCCGTGAGAAGAATCCCGGCGCGGATGTTGTGTGGGTCACGGGTATGATGGGCATTGCCTTTAAAGAAACCGTCGAAGAGGTGGTTGAAGATCTCGGCGGCGCGGATGCGGGCTATTATTTCTGCGAGTTGCCCAAGGGTACGTCGGGCGGCGCGGGTCACCCCAATGGCGAGGAGCATGCGGCGGCCGCCGAAACGCTCACGTCGTTCCTGAAGGAGACCGTGCTCGACGAGGACTACCTGGAGGATCAGACGACCGTCAGCGACATGCAAAGTCTGTTGTCCTTCGCCAAATGGTTGCCCGGCTGTGACACGAAGGCGGCGTATGCGGAGCTTCGCGCCGCCAAGGCGAACGATTTCGATGCCTACGGCGCGCTGACCACCTCGTATGTCGCTCTGCGCAATCAGACGGTGACGGCGGCGCTGATCATCGGTGTCGGTCTGGTGGTGGTTGCCGCGGCGCTGGTGGTGTTCGCGGTGATGTATAAACCGAAAAAGAAGGCGGATGCCTGTGAGAGTCATGAAGAAGAGGAGAGTGCGGCGCAATGAGTATGATTTTTGATCCCAATCCCGGTATTTATTCCGACAGTATTTTCAGCTTTTTGCTGTATTTCAACATCGACGATGCGAAGGGACTGGATCCCTTTATCAACCCGAAAAAGCGCATCGCCGACATCAAATATTATCGCGACTGCATCGAGAAGTTCAACGTCCCCTCGGAAGAGCTCGCGCCCTTATTTACCGTGCATCGCACGCAGTCCTTTGCGTTCTCGAAAATGTACGATTACATGAG
Source organism: Acutalibacteraceae bacterium (assembly GCA_045540655.1). Taxonomy (GTDB): domain Bacteria; phylum Bacillota; class Clostridia; order Oscillospirales; family Acutalibacteraceae; genus RGIG1959. The sequence goes on along the minus strand of JAZQHP010000064.1, from coordinate 832 downwards.
CCGCGAGCAGGATTTCTCCATTGACGCGCTTCGCCGCTATCTGCCCGATGCACAGACGATGCTGCAGGAGGTGTTTCACTTCTACGCTCCCGATGAGGTAGGAGACGGGACATTGCCTGCCGCGCGGGTGCCGTCGGTGGTGGCGATGATCGATACCACGCCGCTCGTGAAATATCACCTGCTGGCGATGAGCATGGATGCCGAGCGGTATTATACGCTGTTGATGGATGCCATGGCCATGCGTGTGGAGCAGATGAAGGCCTATCACAAAGCATTCAAGAGCACCATCGAGTCCATCAAAAAGGTGGTGGATGAGCAGGAGATCCGCTCGTTCATTGAAAGCCGTTACAATATGAACGGACAGACGTTGCCCGAAAATACGCTGTTCAGCGTGACGCTGGTCGGCAAGAATGCCCTGCGGTTTGTGGCGGGCGAGCAAAACTATCTCATCCTCGGCTTTGATTATTCGGCGCGCATGGCGGCGATGATGGGCGAGGCGGTCAAGCCCGATATCGTGAAGATGGGCAAGGCGCTCAGCGAAGAAAAGCGCGTGATGGCGTTGCACATCATGCTCAAGGAAGGGGAGGTCACCGCCCAACAACTGCTCAAGGCGCTGGATCTGTCCATGACGGCGACGCACTATCATCTGGAAATGCTCCAGCAGGCGGGCATGCTCAGCACCCGCAACGAAGGGCGCACCATCTTCTATTCGGTCAACCGTTCGTATTTTGATCGCGCACCGATGGTGTTTGAACCGTTCAACACGGCGGCGACGGAAGCCGAGAAGAAATAATCTGCATATGAAAGAAGCGACCATGTTCCTTCGCGCAAG
>JAZQHP010000063.1:0-8019 GCA_045540655.1 Acutalibacteraceae bacterium | reverse complement strand
CTTCTCGACATAATGCTGCCCGTTATGGACGGCTGGAGCATACTCCGCGAGATACGCAAAAGCTCCAAAACCCCCGTCATCATGCTCACCGCCAAGGGTGAGACCCCCGACAAGATCAGCGGTCTTGAGATGGGTGCCGACGACTATGTCACGAAGCCGTTCAGCCCGTCGGAGCTGGTGGCACGTGTCGATGCGCTCTATCGTCGTGTGGATGCGGCGCGTCAACGCTTTGAAGTGCAGTATCTTGAGGAAATCCGCCAAGGGGATTTTGTGCTCAATCTGCGTAACCGCAGTCTGATGCGCGACGGTCGCCCCGTGGAGCTGACTCAACTGGAATTCCAGATTATTGAATATTTCTTCACCAACCCCGGTAAACCCCTGAGCCGTACGGATATTCTGCATCGTGTATGGGGCGAAGATTATTTCGGCGAGGAAAAGATCGTCGATGTGAACATCCGCCGTCTGCGTATGAAGATCGAAACCAATCCCTCCAGCCCCGAACACATTATGACGGTGTGGGGTCTCGGCTACAAGTGGAATGCCTGATTCATCGATAACATTATGACAGAAAGGAAGGGGCGCTTTTGAAAAAGGGAATCACCCGTCGCTGGTTGCTCAACGGCTTCGGTGTTATTGCTATTTTGTTGATCGTGCTGGAAATCGTCGGCGCTCTGACCTTGCGTTCGTATTGTTATCAGAGCGTGGAATCGGTGCTGCATGACCTGGCAAAAGCGAATGCCGATTTATTCTCGCAGTATACATCCGATGCCGATTTTGATTTTGAGGCGACGGCGCGTGATTTTGCGGAAAGCTTTGCACAAAAGGAACGCTTTGAACTGCAGGTCGTCAACGAAGACGGACTTGTATTTCTCTCCTCGACGGGCTTTGTACCGTCGTCGTCCGATGCACCGGATTTTGCCGACGCCAAGGAGGAGGAGGATACCACCGCCATGTGGTACGGCGAATCCGCCACAGGCGAAAATATTATGGCAGTCTCCTCGCTGATCGTCGATGCGAACGGGCGTTGCTACGGAGCGGTGCGGTATGTCACTTCGCTGGCACTTGTTGATCGTCAGGTGATGACGTGGGTGGCGGTCATGGTGATGGCGGGCATCGTGCTGATTGTCTTTGTGATGCTGTCCAGTTCTTATTTTGTCAGCTCCATTGTCACGCCGCTCAAAGAGATCGGCGAAACGGCGCACGTGATCGCCATGGGCGATTATAACGCGCGCATTGACAAGAAATATGACGATGAAATCGGCGATCTTGCCGATACCATCAACTATATGGCGGGCGAAATCGCGCGCACCGAAAAAATGAAGAACGAATTTATCAGTACCGTATCGCATGAACTGCGCACGCCTTTGACGGCAATTACGGGCTGGAGCGAGACCATGCGGGAAAGCAGCGATCCGGAGATCCTCCGCAAGGGACTGCAGGTCATTTCCAGCGAAGCGACCCGCTTGTCGGGTATCGTCGAAGAATTGCTGGATTTTTCCCGTCTGCAAAGCGGCAGCTTTGAGATGAAGGCGGTGCAGATGGACCTGCTGGCGGAGCTGGAGGAAACGGTGCTGTTGTTCCGCGAACGTGCTCTGCGTGAAGGTCTCGAAGTGGATTACATTGAGTGCATCCACCTGCCGCCGATCATGGGCGATCCCGATCGTTTAAAGCAGGTGTTTGTCAATATTATGGACAACGCCATCAAGTACAGCAATCCCGGCGGCGTCATTCATGTGGAAGCGCGTCTGATCGGCTCCATCATTAAAATTATTATCAGCGATAACGGCGTCGGCATTTCAGCGGACGCTCTGCCGCATGTGAAGGAACGCTTCTTCCGCGACAATCCTACGCGTCCCGGATCGGGCATCGGTCTGGCGCTTGCGGACGAAATCGTGCGACTGCACGGCGGTTCGCTCGACATCCGAAGCGAGGAGGGCATCGGCACGACGGTGACGATCCGCCTGCCTGTGCCGAAATCCGCCGGTACCGAAGCACGTCCCCATGTATCCCCTAATCAGAAAGGATAAGCTCTATGAGTGATTGTAAGAATACAAAAGCCTGTCAAAAAAAGACCTCCATCGGCGGGCAGGCGCTCATCGAAGGTGTGATGATGCGCGGACCGAAAAAAACGGCGATGGCGGTGCGCCATACGAGCGGTGAGATCCGCACGGAGGAATGGGAGAACCCGACTAATAAGAATGTGCTTACCCGCATTCCCTGCATCCGCGGTATTTTTAATTTCATCGATTCTATGATCACGGGCTACAAAACGTTGATGAAATCGGCGGAAATGAGCGGCATGGAGGAGATCGAAGCGGAAGGCGACGATGAAGAAGCGCTCAAAAAAGCCGAAAAAGACAATGCGCTGATTCAAAAGCTTATGCCGTTTGTCATGGTGATCAGTGCCGTGCTCGGTGTCGGTCTGGCACTGTTCCTGTTTATGTATCTGCCGACGCTGGTGTATGATCTGGTGGCTCCCTTGTGCGGTCTGCCGACCGATCCCGAGATTCTCAAAGCCCATTTCGGCTACAACTTCCTCAAAGCGCTTGTCACCGGCGTGCTCAAAATCATTATTTTCCTTGTATATATGATTCTTGTCGCTCAAATGAAGGATATCAAGCGCGTGTTCCGCTATCACGGTGCGGAGCATAAGACCATTTTCTGTTATGAACACGGACAGGAACTGACCGTGGAAAATGTGCGCAAGGAAAGCCGTTTTCATCCGCGTTGCGGTACGTCGTTTATGATTCTGATGATGTTTGTCGGCGTGGCGATTTCCATGTTCATTCCGTCCACACTGCCGACGTGGCTGTATGCGTCGATCAAGCTGTTGACGTTGCCTCTGGTGGTTGGCTTTGGCTATGAATTGCTCAAGCTTGCCGGTCGCCATGAAAACTGGTTTACAAAAGCCATTTCCGCTCCGGGCAAATGGATGCAACGCATTACGACGGCAGAACCCGATGACAGCATGATCGAATGCGCCATCACGGCGTTCGTAGCGGTCGTTCCCGAGGATAAAACCAGCGATAATTGGTGAGTATGATGACGAAAGCGGCATTGTTTTTGCAAATAACCGAACAACTGCAAAAGGCGGGGTGCGATAGCCCCGCCTTTGATGCGTGTTGCCTGCTTGAGAATCTGGCGGGATTACCGCACGGTGCGGATCCCCGCGCATGTCTTGACAATGCTTTGCCCGAGGAACTCGAATCGGTGCTTGACGCGGCGTGTCGTCGCGCGGCAGGGGAGCCGCTTCAATATATTTTGGGCGAATGGGATTTTTTGTCCCTGACACTGTCTGTCGGAAAAGGCGTATTGATTCCGCGTCCCGATACGGAGGTGCTCTGTGAAACGGCGGCGCAAAAATTACGCGGTATTTCGCATCCGACGGTGCTGGATCTGTGTGCAGGAAGCGGCTGTGTCGGCATCGGTATTGCGTCGCTGGTGGACGGTGTCTCTGTGACAGAGGTGGAATTGTCCGACGAAGCCTTGGTATATCTGCGGCGCAATATCGAACGGTATGCTATGTATGACGTACAGGCTGTACAGGACGACGTTCTGTCACCACGTCTGACATACGGGCAGTACGATATTCTTGTGTCCAATCCTCCGTATATCCCGACCGCTGATCTCGACGGATTGATGCGCGAGGTGCAGCATGAGCCGCGTATGGCACTGGATGGCGCCGAAGACGGATTGCGGTTTTATCGGGCGCTCATGTCTGATTGGATCGCGCATATCCGTGAGGGCGGATGGCTGTTGGCAGAGGTTGGCATCGGGCAGGCACAGGCGGTCAAATCACTGATGGAGGATGCCGGATTGATGAATGTCGGCGTGGTTGCGGACTACGGCGGTGTGGATCGGGTCGTGTTCGGGCAAGCGAGAAAAAGTTGAGAAAAATCGAAATTTTTTCAAAAAACATATTGACAAAACACCCGTGAATATGTATAATAACAAACGTTGTCACGGACAACGAAATGGCCCGGTAGTTCAGCTGGTTAGAACGCTAGCCTGTCACGCTAGAGGTCGACGGTTCGAGCCCGTTCCGGGTCGCCATTTTTGCTGATATAGCTCAGTAGGTAGAGCGCATCCTTGGTAAGGATGAGGACACCAGTTCGACTCTGGTTATCAGCTCCAAAAAATCCCGAATGCAAACGCATTCGCGATTTTACTTTTTCTGAATCGATTGGGAGGCGTAAGAATGGACATCCTGTTTAAAAATCACTATGTGAACGACCGTGACACCTTAACCGAGATTAATCGGTACATCTAAAAAAAGAAGGCTGATTGAACCATCAGCCTTCTTTTTTATGTCAGGGCGCTTTTTGGCGGCAAACGGCGCACCATCGTCAGATCTTCCGCCGTTATGCCTTTTGTGACCGATAATAACAGAATATAGACAACACTCATCAGGATGACACCGACCGCACAAATCCAAACGGTATCCCAGTGTTTTGCGGCAGCGGTGTTCAGAAGTGTCTGGGTCAGTCCAATGGCGGTTCCCACGGCGAACAGCGGTTTTAACAGCCATTTTTTCCATAGAAATCGTCCGTGTCCTGCTTTCATCAATCGATGCATGTGCAGTGCACAGGTTAGCAGATTGCTGAATACCATCAGTACCATCATACCGCTCATGCCAAAAGCCGGCAACAGCGTATAGATAAGCAGAATACGGGTGATGGAATCGATGATGCCGTATATCAGCGAGGGCGTTTGCTGATTGAGCCCTTTGAGCAGACCGACTGCCACGCTTTCGACGTACATGACAGGCGTAAGGGGCGCCAGAAACCGAATGTACATGCCGATGGATACATCGCCGTAGACCAGTTCGCTCAACGGTGCGGCGATGACCCAGAAGATTCCGCCGATCAGATGAGCGCTCAGCAGTGTGATCGAAATGCTTTTTTCCACCGTGCGGCAGACCTGCTTGGTATGACCGAGTGCGTTTGCCTCAGATACCTCCGGGATGAGCAGGGCGGAAAACGCGTTTAAAAAACTCGACGGAAAAAAGATCAGCGGCATAGCCATGCCTTTTAGTTTGCCGAAATCCGCCAGAGCCGCTTCCCGCGAGCCGCAAAAGAGTGCCAGATTGGTCGGCACGGCGCTGTTTTCAATGGTGCGAAGACCGCTGTTGATGTACCGTCCTGCCGTAATGGGAGCGGCAATGGTCAACAGTTGACGCGCCGTGCCCGCGGGAACTTCTTCGGCACTTCTTAAAGCGGACTTGTTGGCAGATGCTGCATAAACGAGCACGATGTATCCGCAGGATACGGCTTCGGCGATCGTGTCACCGATCAGGATGGCACAGCAGGACATAGCGGTTCCTTGGAAGGCGTCCTGTTTTAGCAACACCACAATGGCGCCGATGCGTACAACCTGTTCGATGATTTGGGACAACGAGGAAGCGTTGACCTTGCGTTTGGCAAGAAAATAGCCTTTGATACAGCAGGAAATGCCCATAAACGGCAAACTGAACGACAACGCATACAGCGACGGGACAGCGCGGTAATCGTGCAGTCCGCTGTCGGCGATCCAAGGTGCTGTCAGACAGATCAAAGCGGCGGATATCACACCGATGGTACAACCGATGCCGATGCCGATGTGCAATGCGTGAGTGGAAGAACGATGATGCCCGGCAGCGAGACGATCGGTACACAGCCGCGTGACGGCAGTTGTCAAGCCGGATGAGGCGAAGGAGGATGCCAGCACATACACAGACACGATCAGTTGATACAGTCCCATACCCTGCGCACCGATACGATTGCTGATGTAGATGCGAAACGCCATACCGATGGCACGTAACAAGAGTGTTGTCGCGGTCATAACGGCGGCGTTTCGGATAAACCGTCTTTTTTTCACGTGTTGTCACTCCCGAAGCGATCCCGCGTAGCAAACAGGTTCACGAGGATATTCCACGTCTCGGCGTTCAGCTCGCCGTTGTCTTCCAAATGGTGAATACGTTGCAGTACACGCACGGCATCGGTTGTCTGACGATCGTAAATACCTGTTACCGTGACAGGGAGCAGGTTTGAAAAGCGTAACGCGATCGCGTTGAGCACGATTTGCACAACGCTCACCGATTCGTCCTGACTGCCTTCGGTGAAACGTATGGATGGGTGAGAGAATACGGGCAGATCCGACACAGCGGCGGTACGGATGGCTTCGGACTCGCCGATCAGGCGTTCAAACGTTACCGTATCGACCGCGCCCGTCGGCGGCAGATCTCGTAATTGCTGGAAAATTTCCACCGCCCGCTTCGTCTGTGGGTCGTACATACCGCTCGGAAACACGGGTGGCAGACGATTATCAGTAAAATGCAACCGTCTGAGCGCATCCTGGATTTCATAGATAACATCGGTGGACATACCGCATCAGTCCTTTGCTTAAGAATTCGGGATGGTTTCTCCCGGAGATTGGGTCGGCAGACGGTTATTCCCGAGTGACAGATCGCTGTACAGTGAAGCGAGGGTCTCCCAGGTAAACGGATCGGTAACGCCGGTGACGGTCAGACCGAACAATCGCTGGAATTCCGAGACAGCGGCTTCGGTCTGCCGTCCGTAATAGCCCGTAACAGGCAAGGAGGGGATGGAGGAATAGGTTTCTCCGATGGTATTCAGATAGGTTTGTAAAGCACTGACGTATTCCCCGCGACTGCCGAAGCGAAGCTGCAGTCCGGGGTATCGTAACGTGCCGCCTTCATTTTGCGGGCTGTTTTCCACAATGCCCCGATAGGCACGAAACAGTTCCCGCCATGTCAAAAAATCCAGATTCCCTGTTTGCGTTAACCCGTAGGTCTGCTGGAATCCACGGACACTGTTGAGAGTGGCTTCGTCGTAGGTGCCTGTAGGCGTTACGGTCGGCACGCTGTTATAAAACGCGCTGACATACGCCAGATAAAACTGCACCAGCCACACAAAATCTCCTGTGTCACCGAGTGTCAGCTCACGCACGTACAGTTGCGGGAGTTCAGCGGCGGTCAATCCTTCGGAATCGAGCTCGGATAATCGCTTAACCGCGTTATAAATCGTGGCGATTTTGTACCATGTCGCTTTGCCGATAATGCCGTCGGGTGTCAGCCCGAATACCTCCTGAAACGCTTTGACGGCATCCTCTGTGCTTTGCGAGAAGCTGCCGTTGACAACCGGTATTTTAGGAATATACGGATAATTGCGGGAGATGCGATTGAGCTGGATCTGCTTGCGCTCTACATCGCGCGAGCTGTCGCCGAGTTTTAATGCCGTACCCGGATACGATGGACCGAGGTCTGTGACCGGTGCATTTTCCACCAGTTCAATCGACTCGCCGTAGTAATTCCGAAGAATGGACAGCGCATCTTCGCCGCTGTCAGCCAAGCTGACCGTGCCCCACTGGGACAATCCGTCACACGTGGTGCGGTCACCGTCACAAAACTGCGCAAACAACGGCTCGATGGTGTTCTCGCGGCGGATATAATCGTTGAAATACTCATCAACCAGCCGATCGACGGTATCAAACGTATCCCGTCCGTCGACAAATGCCTGGTCGAAAGCGGTGGTGTTGGTAATATCAAACGGATATCCGCGCGACGGATAGTACTCGGTATACACGCGGTTTAACGCAAAGGATATCTGCGCCAGAATGTTCGCTTTGATCGCTTCGGTCGGCCAGGTCGGGTAAATCTCACTGGATGCAACGTTTTTGATATAATCCGAGAAGCTCACACGCACGTTGGCGGCGGTGTCGTCGGATGGTGCTCCGAGGTGCACCGTGATAAATGCAGGAATGACCGGCTTGCTGTCGGGCATAGCGACAACCTCCTTTCAGGATACAACGGGATCGGGCGTGGTGTACTGTAGAATATCGCTCGGATCGCCGGCTTCGGGGAGCGGGATCATGCTGACATTCTGGACGGAGGTGACGCCACCGTATATCGGCAGATTGTCGAATCGTTTTGTGAAATATCCGTCGGCAACCACCTGCACGGTATAGACGGCAAATGGGTGTGTATTTCCCGGCGCCAGTGACAGGCGACGATCCTTGGTG
>JAZQHP010000062.1:0-11794 GCA_045540655.1 Acutalibacteraceae bacterium | reverse complement strand
CATCCAGAACACAGCACCCACGCCGCCCAGGCAGATAGCGGTGGACACACCGACAATGTTGCCGGTACCGACGCGCGAAGCGGTCGACACCATCAGTGCCTGAAAGGACGATACGCTTTTCTTGTCTGAAGGTGCTTCCATTACGGCGCGGATCTGCTCGGGAAGCAAACGAAACTGTGCGCCTTTGGTGCACACCGTAAAGAGCAAGCCACCAATGAGCAGTACCACGATCAGCACATAGCTGAGCACGTTATTGACCGAGGCACTGCCATTTTCAAGCGCCGCCACCAGCGCCTGCCATTGTAATGCAAACTGTTCCATAGAATTCTCCTCATATGTCGTTTCTTCACAGTATACCATGAAAAAACGCGAAAAGCAAACGCTTTACATAAAAAACGACCGCTTCAAAGCGGTCGTTTTTCTCCCTCTTTATACCTGACGCCGTCGCGGATATCCGTTCAGCGGTGATAGGACTGCGGAGCAACAAAGCGCTCATACGCCTCCTCGGTGATACCGCCGTTTCGGATGATAGATGCATAAAACCGACCGCTGTCTTTGACGGTGCGCGTCTGCGTCTCGTAATCGATATGCACCAGTCCGAAGCGGGCGCTTTCCCCCTCTTTCCATTCAAAGTTGTCTGTGAAGCTCCAGTGGTAATAACGCGTCACTTCGTTGGGCTCGCGGCAAAGCAGGGCGAGCTGATCGTAGATGAATTTCGAGCGGAACGCATCGGTGTTGTCACACGTGCCATTTTCCGTGACATAGATCGGGGCATGATACGTCTTATACAACCGCTCGGACAGCTCAAGGAGTCCCTGCGGATACAGCTCCCACCCCATATCGTTTTTAAAGCAACCGTCCGCTACACCGTCGGAGATGCCCGAAACGGTACTGCGGGAATAATAGTTGATGCCGATAAAATCATAATACCGTCCGACGCACATCCCTTTTCGCCGACAGACAGGAAAACGGCACCGCCCCGTCATCATTGCCTTGGTGATGGCCCCCTGAAACAGCCAGTCAGTCAGCTTCGCCGCCGCACAGTGCCACGGGTTGCGGCGGTTTTTCGGCGCAAATACGCGCAGGTGATTGGCAAAGCTGACAGCCGTATCCGTGTAACCGCGTTCGCGGCGATACGCGTGAATATAGTTGTACGCGGCAATATGGCAGGCGGTCATATTGGAAAACGCTTTCACGAGCGCACCGATGGACCGTTTTTCGGGCGGCCACTCGCCATAGAACAGCGAGTTCGTTGCATAGACGTTCGGCTCATTGATGGTGACGTATTCCGCCACCGCATCGCCGAGCGTCTCCATCACCTTGCGGACATACGCCATGAAAATATCCACGCTGTCGGGAGCGGTGAAGCCGCCGTGATCTTCAAACCACAGCGGATTGGTAAAGTGATGCAACGTCAACAGCGGGCGGATACCTTTTTCATGCAGGTACGCCACCTCGTCGCGGTAGTGCGCCAGCACCTCTTCGTCAAAGCGTCCTTGTTCGGGCTCAATGCGACTCCATTCGATGCCGAAACGGTAGATCTGTATGCCCATTTGCGCCATCAGATCAATATCTTCCCGAAAGCGCCGATAGTGATCGTTGGCGCGAATCGGCGATGTGCCGTCTGCGATTTTGCCCTGTGCGGCGAACCGCGCCCAGTTGTTGCCGTCGTCACCGCCTTCGATCTGGGTGGCGGAGGATGCCGCCCCGAGCAGTAAGCCGTCTTTCAGTTTAATCTTCATGGGATGCCTGTCTCTCCTTCAGATCGCGCACGATAGCGGCGTACATCGTTTCGTCGATTTTGAATTTCTTATGATAGATCACAAAGCCGATCAGGATACACACGAGCGGCAACAGCATCATCGCCATTTTCATAATCCAAACAGCGGAATCGGGCACCGCCGCGATGACCGCTTCGATCTGGGCGGCGGATGCGCCCGCCGCTTCCATCTGCGAAATCTGTTCGGACACGGGATTGATGCCCGATATAATCAGCGTGAGTGTCACAACGCCCGTGCCGATCGCACCGCCGAGCTTGTTGATAAACGGCTGCACAGCGAAGCTGACCGATTCGTTGCGCTTGCCGAGCTTCCATTCGCCGTACTCGACCGCATCGGCCAGGAACAACAGCATCAACAGCTGAATGAATGCCTGCGCAAAAAACAGCGCCAACCCCGCCACCACGATCAATGCGAGGCGTTCAAACGAGAAGAAAAAGACGATATACGCGATGACCACCGTGACCATCGAGCCGAAATACAGCTGTTTGCGGGTGAAGCGCTTGCTGAACAGCGGAAAGACCGACAGCGCCGTCAGCTGGGCAACGCCCAGCACCGCCGCAAAGATCATGTAGGTGCCTTCATCCTGATACGCGTATTTAAAATAGTACACGCCGAAAGAGGTGGTCGTGCAATAGCCGATCATGAACAGTGCCATGGCGACAGCGGTGACCATCAGCTGATCGTTTTTGACAAGCGCCCTGATCATGCCTTTGAGCGACGTGTGTTCCCCTGTCATCGAGGAGGCGCGATCTTCACGGACGCCGATCACCGTAAATGTCTGAAACACCCACATTGCCAGCACCAGGATGATCGCGAACAGGAAGTAGCTCTGTCTGGCAGGCATACCGAACAGGTCGGGCACCATTGTATACAGCACCACGACTGTGAACATGCCGACGTTGGCACAGATTCTGGCGATGGCCCCCACGCCCTCGCGCACCTTCTGATCCTTGGAAATGGCGGGCATCAGCGACCAGTAGGAAATGTCGTTTGTCGTATAGCTCATACCCCACAGCAGGTACACCACCGCGATAAAGGCGATGTATGCACCACCGGAAAGCCCGATATCGGAAAAGAGCAGGATCGTAAAGATGCCCGACAATACGGCACCGAACACGATCCACGGTTTGAATTTGCCGAAGCGTGTGGAGGTGTTATCCACAATGGTACCCATGATCGGATCGTTGAGCGCGTCGAACACACGGAACAGCACCATCAAGCCGCCGATAATCGCGAGTTCGGCGTTGGACAGCCCCACCACCTCGGTCAGGTAGGTGATCAGATACATGCTGATCAGCGTGTACACCGCATCGCGGCCGAGGGTACCCAGTCCGAAACAAAGTTTGTTGCGATTCATACCTTCTCCTCCTTACTGCCGATCATGCGGAATTCAAACGGTTGCAACACATCGGGCATCGGTGCCATATAGTTGGACACCGTCGGTGTCACCCCGCGAAGCGATGCGGGAAGTCGGACGGCTTTGCCGCTCATATTGCACAGCACACGGCGGCGGTCATCCCCCAGCACCCGATCATACACAAAGAGGCGGCGTCCGATGTGCACCGGTTCAAACGCGCCGTCGATGAGCACGGGGTCGGTTTTGCGCCGACGGATCATCTGTTTCCAGAAGGCGCGCACACCGTGTTCATCCGCCATATCCGTCTGCACATTGACGGTGGTGTGGTTGCCGTTGACCTTCAGCCACGGTGTGCCCGTTGTGAAGCCGCCGTGCTCGTCGGGCGTCCACTGCATCGGCGTACGCCCGTTATCGCGGGAAGTGCGACGGATCATTTTCCAGCGAATGCCTTTGGGAATACCAAGTCCGGTCGCCATGGCATAGATGTTGTGGCTTTCGATATCCTGCACATCGGACAGTGTCGCATAATCAAAATTGGTCATACCGATCTCCTGTCCCTCGTACACATACGGCGTGCCGCGCAGGGTCATCTGCAAGCCCGCCATCATGGTGGAGGCTTCCTTACGATAGTGTGCGGCATCCGTAAAGCGCGAGATAAAGCGCGGCTGATCGTGATTTTCAAAATAACAGGCATTCCAGTCCATACCCGTCTGCCATTTCACCAGGCATTTCATCAGGCGCTTGGGAGACAGCCACGTTTTAAACCATTTCAGAAACACCTGATCGCACTCCATATGCTCGAACGCGAATACCATGTCCAGTTCCTGCCGCGCGGGATCGGTCAGATCCCTGGCTTTGGGGATGTCCACAAACACGGTTTCCCCCACCGTGAACGCCCCATAGGGATTGAGCACGTCGCGGCGAAGGGTGTTCAGAATCCGATGGCAACCGTCGGTGGACAGATAATGCTCCATCCCCGTCAGCGCGATGCGCTTTTTGCCGTTTTGCAGGGTGTTTTTATAGATCACGTTGATGACGTCACAGCGAAAGCCCATCACGCCGCGATCCAGCCAAAAACGGAGAATATCCTTGACTTCCTCGAGCACCGCGGGATTGTGCCAGTTGAGATCGGGCTGTTTTTTGGAAAACAGATGGAGATAATACTGCTCCGTATCTCCGAACTTCGCCCACGGACATTCGGCAAAAAAGTTACCCCAGTTGTTGGGAAGCTTGTTGCCACTGCCTTCACGGAGGATATAATACTCCCGATAGCGCTCCTCTCCCGCCAAGGCCCGCTGAAACCATTCGTGCTCGTCGGAGGTGTGATTGATCACCAGATCCATCACGATGCCGATGCCGCGTTTCTTAGCCTCGGCAACCAGCTCATCAAACTCTTCGAGCGTGCCGAACTGCGGGTGGATCGCTTTGTAATCGGCGATGTCATAGCCGTTGTCGTCGTCGGGACTGACATAAATCGGCGACAACCAGAGCGCAGTGACCCCCAGATCCGCCAGATAATCCAGCTTTTCAATGATGCCGCGCAGATCGCCGATGCCGTCTCCGTTGGTGTCCAGAAACGACCGCGGATAAATCTGGTAGACCACCATATCCTTCTGATAATTGACTTGCATAAACTGACACCCCTTTGCGGTGTAATTTCCGTATCGTCATTACTTTGAGTATAGCATATTGTCCGCCAAAGCTCAAGAGGATCTTCCTCGGGGCACACCGCCAAGCAGCAAAAAACGGGAGTCTGTCCCGAATGCAGAACACACTCCCGTTAGCCAATACGGTTATCTTAATAATACAGTTCGCGTATCACATCACCGCAGGCTTTCGCGTCCATGCCGCACTGCATCTGCGGATGATACAGCAACCGAAGCAACAACCAATCTATATCACTCAGCGTCGTATTGTCGTCGGAATACTGATAGACGATGCTGTCCTCCCGCAGGACAGTATCCGTGAATCCCAGGGTGTTGACGATTTCTTCGATCAATACCGAGTTGCGTTCAGACTGATCCATATCGGTGCGACAGCCGATGGTTGCCGTATAGATGTTGTTGGTATCTGTATAATAATAAAACCAGGTTGCACCGTACGCATCCTCGTCGCCGACGACGGTGTAAAACGCATCGTAAAACGCGGTTTGATCCAGAAAACGGATCGTCAGATTCTCCGTCTCGCCTTCGGCCGCTTCATACATACCGGGAAATCCCTCCACCGCATTAAGATCCGCTGTGAATGTCGTCAGCACCGCCGCATCCTCGGCGGTAGGGTTGCCTTCAATCCGATAGCAAAGCGGCGTTGTCCACTTCTGAACCAGTGTCACGTCGCCGATGCCGTCGGTATATTCCATTTGTAACACGACTTCCTCGAAATACTCCGTGACCTGTCCGACAGAAAAGCCCGGCAGATACAGCGGCGAATGCAAGGGTGCCGCTGTCGCCGTCGGAGGCTTCGGTGCGGTCGGAATCGTTGTCACCGCCGCCGTCTTCGTCGCGACGGTGGGGACAGGCGCTACATTCTCGTCGGGCACGGGCGGCGACAAACAGCCACTCATCAGAACAACGACGATAATGACACAAAGGAGTGTCGCTGCCGACAACCATCGGCGGATTCCCTTCGTTTGCTCCACAGCCATCCCTCCTCTTGATGTTCGCCGTCGCCTCCTCATGCCGTTGCTCACGCGCGAAGCATCCGTTCCACAGCATCCACCAGCGCCAGGACAATGTTCTCGTTGTCGCTCGGGATCACCGTCTCGGAGGCGTTGTCATCGGACAGCACAAAGCTCTTCGTCTTGTGATCGTAGACGGCACGGATGCGGCGATCGTTCAGGCGGAATACCGCTTCCTTGCCGCCGACGAAGCTGTCCTTCATCGACATGCCGTGCGCGTTACAAAGAAGCTGTGCCGCCATAATCAGGAACACATTACAGGTGTTGTCCTCTCTGAAACGCGCCATGACATATGCCGTGCGACAGGCATACCAATCCTCGCCGTAGTAAAGGTCGAACGTCGGCCAATCCAGAAGCGCTCGTCCGGCAATAGACACCGCCCCGCCGGTGCGGAATATGCAGTCGGCATAGCGGATGAGATAATACCGCCACGAAAAAGCGTTGCGCTGTTCGCACTGCGCGACATATGCCGCCGCTATATCCTCCGGTGTTTCACCGTTCCGACAGCGTTCAACCAAGGCTTTGAGCACCGCCACATTGCGTTTTGAAAAGTCATCACGCGCATACAACAGCGCCACAGACCATGCCTGAAACGCTTCGTCACAGAAGGCAACGCGACTGCGGTTGTTGCCGCTTTCGCCCGAAGGAATCGCAAAATAACCATTCTCATCACCGCAGGCAAGCAGCGCTTTTGCCAGCGTCATCCGCCGATCCTCGGCGAACAGGGCGTCGTATTCTGCCTTCGTGAGTATCGGTCCGTCCTCGTCGAGAAGCGGCAGGATCGATCCTTGCAACAGCGGGGTATCCTCCAGCTCCAAGCTGTTTGCCTTCGCGCCTTCCGAATACCCCTGCAGAATCCTGCATTTTTCTGCTTCCGCCGCAAAATACGATATGCCGCCGAACACCGCTTCGGGTGCATTGGCCAGCCGATCGAGACAATCCGTATCGGGATCGAGCATCTGCGACAGCACAAGCGACATGGCTTTGCCGTAATTCTTTTTGTCCAGCTCGGGGTCCCAATAGCGTTTGCCCGATTTTTTTGAACGATAGCGTTGCAGGCAGTTGCGAACGGCGCGAAGATAGCCGATCAGCCGCGCCTTCTCCTGCGGTGTCCTCGGCAAACCGTAAGCCGAGCACCAGAATATGACGACAAACGCCAGCATACGGATGAAATAATCGTCGTTGCCCGTGCCGATCACACCTTCGGGCTTTTCCCTTGTCGCATTCCACGTTTGCAACAGGAACAAGCGGTCGATAAACGACGTGTTGCGCCACGTTTCCAGGCGATCGTCGCCGTCGAACAATTCTTCCAGCAACGTCAGAATATCAGCGGCGTTCACCAACGATTCCACTACCAGCTGTTCGGGTCGTTTGCCGGCAAAGATCGCCGTCGACCAGTCCTGATCGCGATGCTTCGGATCGTCGATATGCTCAAAACGCAACAGCACACGACTGTCGCTGTAGAAATCGGGCGGTTCTTTCTGCGCCGCGTTGATCACGCCCGAATACATTTCCACCTGTAACCAGATGTACTTCAGAACGGTCTCGTCGATCTGGAAGAAATATTCATCGACTGTGATACCTTTGGTGCGGTAACGCTGTTGGATAAACTCCCAGAACGTCTGACTCCAGGCACCGTCAATATTCGCCCAGAACTGCTCGCACAGTGCCTGTTCGCCGATGTTTTCCAGATGCTTGCCGAACAGAGCTTTGAAGTTTTCAAAGGACGTCAGCGGCTTGCCGCGCGAATTCATCTTGATATACAGATCCTCACTGTTACCGAACTGATCGATGGACAAAAACTGGAACGTAATGGGCGCATCCTCCCCCGCCAGCTTATACCACGCGCCTGTGCAGTCCCGATTGATCTGCTCGTGTTCCGCGATATCATCCAGCATACGGAGCATCGAGATCACTGTGGGATCCGTCTCCCAGCTCTTCACAAACCAGACCGCATCGCGCACGATTTCCGTGAAAATGCCCGTCGGATGCTTCGTGCGCCGGGCTTTGCGCTCTTCGGCAGCAAACGCCGACACCCGGTTTGCCTTGGCAAACACAGACTGTTGATGCTCGCACAGCTTCGCGCAGAATTCACGCGATGCGGTGCGGGCGCGATAGGTGAATTTTTTGAGTATCGCAAAGACGCTCTCATCCATCCCGGCGCGTCCCGCCAGATACCAGTGGATCAGAAAGAGCGTGGTAAAGCGTTGCTGACCGTCGATCAGCTCGATCTGCGTGCCGCTTTTGGCACCGTAAATGAAATCCAGACTGAGCGGCTCGCCCGCATCCATCGTCAGCGCATCGCCGATGCTGTTTAAAAACCGACGACGGATGGTGCTGGCTTTCTCGTCGGTGCGTCCTTGGGCATAATCCCGCTGAATCACGGGAACAACAAACCATTCGATGTCATTGTCGTCCATACCGTCACGAAGCAACGTCCAAAAAGATACACCGTTACGCATTCACATCACCCTCCTCCTGTTGCGGTTTGGCGGGAAGATACCCGGAAAGGATATCCTTCATACTGTTCAGATGACACACCATATCTGCGTCTTCCCAGAACACACCCGACGTTCTGGTGCCGTCTCCGATGCTGTAATACTTCAAAAACGCATTGTGGGTGCAGATCGGGATAAACTCGCCCGCTTTATCAAACTGCTTGATCTTTTCCTGCTTGGCGAAAAACATCTTATTGGTGAGCTTTGTGTTCAGGTTTTTCGAGATCAGCGCCATATTGCCGAGCCCCTGCACCGCGGCGCTGTCAATGCCCAGAACGTCGAGCACATCCGACCACCACCGCGCCAGCGTATCATCGTTGCATTCGAGCGTATTGTACGGCGGTACCGCCTTGCCGAGCATAACAAACTCCTCCGTCACCGCCGCCACAAAGCGCTCAACGGCTTCTTGCTTTTGCTTCGATGCATCCTGCTTATGATCGGCAGATTTATAGGTGTTCACGATGCTGTCCAACCGCGGTGTCTGCGGGAAGATGTGTTCCACGCTGGCGCCGTCCTCCAACGGATACACATGCTCAAACGAAAACCGATAGTCGGGCGATTGCTTTGCGGTCAACACATTGAACAGCAACAGCACCGTTTGAATTTCGTTCTTGTTCGATTCGTACGTCAGATCGTCAAGATCCTCCAGACAAAACACATCGGAGCGTTTGTCCTTCAGCTTTTGTTGCAGGATGATGCGGATCTGTTCATCCAGCACCTCTTCATAAAAGTGCTGTTTGCCTTCGCTTTGTGCGTACAGGCGGATCAGCTCGGCAATGGCCATCGCCGACCCGGATGCAGACATCGCCGCAATAAAGCCGATTTTGTGGAATGCTTCGCGGTCGTTATACCATTCCTGCAACAGATAAACATGCTTAACAAGACGCTCCCAGAGGGCGTCCGTTTTCGTCTCATCGTTCGTCTGCAGGATCCTATCCTCATAATAGCGGAAGATCTCGTCTTTATCGGGATGCAAGCTTGCCTGCATATCGGTGTCCAGCAGGTATTCCAGGCGAAACAGATAGTCCATGCGTGTTTCAAAGACAGTTTTTTCCGCACAGATAAACCGAAAGAAATTGTCCTCCGCCAGCAGATGCTCCATAGCATCCCACTCGACCGCCCGCTGATATTGCTGTTCCTCGGCGAGCTGTTGCATCTGCTTGTTGCGCGCCTGCTTTTGCTGAATCAGGGCGGGATCGTCGTCGGACGAAAAAATCTCTGCCGTATACGGCTTTTTCTTGAGCAGAATCGCTTTGAGCAGTTCCGCCACTGTCAACGGGATTTTGCCCATATTGATGCGGGCAAACAGCGAAATCGCCGCCTGCTCCTTTTGACCTTCGATATCAAACTCATACCAGAGCATAAACACGTTGTTACGCAAGAACTCGTTGAAATGCTTTTTGCGGTCGTTGCCGCTGTCCGCAAAAAATGCCTGAATTTCCTCCAGCGCGCTTGCCATATAATAGATATCCAGATGATCGTCCTCGCGGAACGTAATCATCGGGAACGAGCCGCGGCGCGGATTGTAATTGATAACATCCTCGGTCCATCGGGCGAGTTTTTCGTTGGTCGCCGTACGGGTTTCATACTGCAACGTATAGCAGTCCGCTGTCGCATCCACGCTCGACAGGTATTGCAAAATCAGAAAAACGGTCGTCAGGCGTTGCTGTCCGTCGATCACCTGCCAACGGCGGCAGGTATGCGCGCGTTCCTCTCCGAAGAAAAACAATTCCTCGTCACCTGCCGCGTATTCGCCGTCTTTTAACACCACCACCGGCTGTAAGCAATATTTCTCCGCCGATGCGGTCATTGCCGTCTGTATGTCTCTCAACAACTGGCGCACCTCACTGCGTGTCCAGCGGTAGCCGCGTTGATAATTGGGAATGATGTAGACATTCTTATACCACGCTTCGCCGTCGGCGTGCTGATTGCCGTTGCCGATGATCAAATCGATGTTTTTCTCCTGTACACTGCATTGTTCGCTCATAACCATTCTCCTTTGTTTCCTGTGAACGGATCGCAACACTTTCTGATACTATCAATATACCAAATTTCCGCTTCGATTTCAACTAAAAGCAGGAACTTTTGCAAGCCGATGCAGCAAACGACAAAAAGACCGCATCCGAACGGATGCGGTCTTGTGGTACTCCTTATGATCTATATTGTTCGATGCAAGTTGGACACATATCCGCCCAACCGACGATGTCGTTTATTTTACCGCGTTTCAAAACTCCACTTTTTTCTCCACATATGTCACACGAGGCGATGTTGTTTCGGGCACAACCATTGCAAAGCTTCATATACTTACGCTCATTATCCACCTTACGGTAGACTAAGCAGCCGCTTTGTGCCCCGCACATTTCACAAGTCCCACGATATGTCTCTTCGACGGTTTCAAAACCATATGAGGCTCGCTTTTTATAGTTACACGCAGCAATTAACATGCTGATACCGGACAATAATACCAAGACCGAAACAATGCCAAGTATTACGGTGCCACCCAAAAAAGAATCCTCATATTTTACTATTGCACCCATTATCAACGTTGCAACACAACCTTGTAATCCCAATACCATCAATATAATAGACCACACGACACGTCCAACAATGGATTTACGGACTATCGGTTGTGCCTCTATACCAATATTTTGCACTTCAGATGATGGCGGTTGCAATTCACTTTGATCCGTAAGCGGCATCAATATATCATTTGCCAAATGGAATCCACACCCTGGGCAAAATTTTACAGTGGGGTTAGTAATCGTTCGGTTGCACTGTGGACAATTCATCACAAATCTCTCCTCTGCTGTATATCCTCCATTTATATTATAGTAAAAATATTTACTAAAATCAATAGTAAATTTCTTTACTTGCTATGATGTACATATGTCTTAGCGAGGAGGATAATACTATGGATATGTATTATGTCAAAGCAATCCGCGATCTGCGTGAAGATCATGATAAAACTCAGCAAGAAATTGCCAATATCTTAGACACATCACAAACTATGTATGCACGCTATGAACGCGGAGCTAACGAGTTGCCGATTCGCCATTTGATCACGCTTTGTCAATACTACAATGTGAGCGCTGATTATATTTTGGGATTAAAACAAAAATAATAATATTTATTTGTAAAACGATTCCTGCTAAAATTGAACGATTACTCGGCTTTTGGCAGTACCGAAACGCCGGGGACCTCCCGAAAAAAGCAAAACAACCGACCATGGTTTATGCCTTGATCGGTTGTTTTTGTTATATGCGAAAGTGCGATAAACCGCTCTGCTATACGGGTTTGATTTATTGCTTTTCTTTGGCGGTGTTGATAGAAGCAATGAGGATGCGGCGGATCGTGCCGCATTGGTTATACAGTTTTTTTGCAACATCACGGCTGATGATATCCGATTTCACAAACAATTCCAACCAATACTCCGTTTCATAACATTCTTTAAGAGCAATTTGCAGTTTGGAGATAAAATCAG
>JAZQHP010000061.1:0-28778 GCA_045540655.1 Acutalibacteraceae bacterium | reverse complement strand
TTCAGGTGCTGAAGATGTCCGACGAGGAATACAACGAGAAGAAGGGCAATCTCTGCAGCGGTATTCCCCTGAAGTAATTTAGAACGATCACAAAAGCGCTTCCCGTGTCTTGACGGGAAGCGCTTTTTGTTATATGCGGATAAAGCGCAGCGCGTTCGATGTGATGTCGGTGGTGAGTCGCTTTTGGTCGGTCAGCCATGCGAGATAGGAGCGCACGGTACTGCCGACAAGTACGTATTGTTCGGTGCTCATGCGGAGTCCGAAGGTGTCAAACAGTGCCGCCAGCAGATCGTCAAATCCGCGCGGCTCGGCACAAAGTGACACGATCGCTTCGGCGATGCGATACACCTGCGCGATGTTGCGTTCGGCGAGCGGGGCGATATTATCGGTGACGGCGGCGTGCGACGGCACAAACAGAGCCGCTTGCATAGCTTTGACCTGTTCGAGGGTGTGCAGATAGCTTTCCACATCATAGATCACGCCGATGCCGTATTTGTCAAGCGTCGCTTCACTCGACAGGCAATCTGCCAGATAGACCACATCGTCTGCGGTGCGGAAGCCGACCATCTGCCACGAATGCCCGGGCAGGGGAATCGCTTCCATTCCGTGCGGAAGCACGTCGGCGGTCAGTTCTTTAGCGTCGCTGTCCGGCGCCATCAGGAATTTATGCCGCAGTGCCTGCGGCGGAAAACCACCGTATAAAAAAGCGGGCTCATACACGGGATGCCGCACAAAATCGCATTCCATCGGCGGGGCGTATATCGCGCATGCGGTTTGCGTCTGCAAATAGCGGTTGCCGCCGATGTGATCGGCGTGCGAGTGGGTGTTGAAAATGGCTTGGAGCGTCAGTCCCCGCTCGTCGAGCAACGCGCGCACCTTGCGGGCGGCGGATTTGTCCGATCCGCTGTCGATCAGGACGGCGTGTCTGTCGCCTGTCTGCACGACGCCGATTTTGGCGGGGCAGTCAATGACCGCGCTGTTGCCTTTCAGTGTCAACCATTCATACATACCGATCGTCTCCTTTCGGAAAGTTATGAGCGCCCGCGCAACAGCCATACCGCCAGGGTCAGCAGGATCACCGCCCCCGCCGCGATGCCGCTGAGCACCGTGGCGCAGGGGGAGATGGCAGGAATGCGGTCGAAAAAGCCCGCTGCATCCATCAGTGCCGAAAAGATCGACAGGATGGACAGACCCAGGAGCAAACTGCTGATGAAGCGTTCACGCTTGACCGTTTCACGATGCTGAAGCGCCTCTACCTGCTGTTCGTTATCCTGAATGTCATCCAGCAGACGATCGATATCCAGCAGTGCATACATGCGGCGATATACATTCTGATACACCTGATCGTCGGAAATAATATTGAATGCAAACACGGTTTTAAGCTTGGTGATGCGTTCATTCAGAGATTCTTTTTCAGCGGCAGACAGCGTCTGATAGCGCGCAATATCGGAGATCATCGCGATCGCGGAGAACCGCTGATTGAGCAGTAACAGATACATGAATCCGTAATTTTCCAGCAACTGTTCGCGTTTGTAGGAATTGATGAAACGGTCGGTGGTACGGTTGCCGCTGTGATGAAACAGGTTCACAAGACCTTCCTGCGATCCCGCCCAGTGATCGTAATCGTACGGCTGATAGATCATATCGTAATCGCTGTCGCTTTTCGGCATGGAAAACTGTGCGTGATAGCCGCGCGACAGGTAGCGCAGATGGCGCTCGATGTCGGCTTTGCCCGGTGGCTTGATCATAAAGATATGATGAAACACGCGGCATTCCCGTTTGAATGCGGAGCCTGTGAAACAGAAATCCTGCATTTCTACCGTCGGCAACAACGCGTGCAGTGCGTTGAGCATGGTCAGCTCATAGCCGTGGCGCGTGTCGGTCTTGGAGGCATTCTTGAAACGGAAGGAAAAGTTCTCGATGTCCTCAAGGGTTTGCCCGTGATAGATCACATGAAACTCCGCGAACGCGCATCCTGTCGCAAAGCAGGAGATGCGTACCGCCGTGAGCGTCGGCGCTTCGCCCGTGCTCATGTGTTCGGCGAACATGCAAAGAGCGGGGAAATGGGACGGCTCCAGGTCAAAGGCACGGTACAACGCATCGTTTTTGTAGATGTCTGTAGCATACGGCAACAGATATTGCGGTGCGCGATCCTTCGGGGAGGGCACAAAACGGGCATCCTTTGCCAGCGTATGTATAAAAGCATGCATATCTCTCACGCGGATCGGCGCATAAAAGACGGATCGATTGTCTTGTATGGGTGGACGTTCCATGAATACACTTCCATTCGGTGTCAGATTCGTTTGTCGAGAATGACTTTCAGCTTACCCGTGCGCGGGTTGTATTCCAGATCGGACGGCTTGCACCATATCACGATCGGCTCGCACAGCGTGTTGTCGTCAAGCGCGTCCTTGAGGACGGGACGCTCGCGGTAGAGCGTTTCCAAAAACAGCGCCGTTTGGCTGTCGTCTGCTTCGGAAACGGCGATTTTAAAGGTAAAGCGATCCTTGATGTCATGATCGACAATGATTTGATAGGAATAGTAATCGATGTTGCAGAGCTTGAGCACGTTGCCGACATCTTGCGGTGACAGCGACACGTAGCCTGCACGCGCAGCGGCATCGCTGCGGCCGAGAATGCGGAACTTGCGGTCGGGTGTGCCTTTGGGTTCGGTATATTCCGCCATGTCGCCCGCGGGATAGCGGATGAGCGGGATGAGCGATTTGAACAGAGAGGTGATGTACACGATGCCCGGGCGGTTCATTTCCGTGATAATTTCGCCCGTATCGGCATCTACCAGCTCAAAGAGCGTCAAATCCGACAACACGCGATGTTCGTTGAAGCCGCAATCCTTTGTGAAATAGCCGATCGGACCGCCGTCGTTGGATGCGTAGAACACGGAGCGGAAATCAATCTCGCGGCCGAACACCTTGCTGATTTTCTCGCGTTGATCAAGGAACAGCGTTTCGCCCGCAAAATACACCGTATCCACGACAAAACCCGTCAGCTGATGCTCTTCGATGTAGGACACGATCTTTGTGAGAATGGAGGGAAGACCTGCGAGGCAGTTGATGCGGTGTTTTAAAATGGTATCCACCATTTCTTCGATGGAGATGTTGCCGGATAGGTTATAGACAATGGTTTTGGCGGGCGCAAAATACAGCATGCTGTATGTGTAGAGGAAGCTTGCGTACAAGCCGCCGGCATAGAACATGTTGGCGATTTTCGTGCCGTTGGTCAGGCCGCCCTTCGCCAATACCGCGCCGCTGCATTCGCACATGGTTTGCCACTCTTCGGCGCTGTACAGCGAATATTTCGGCTCGCCCGTGGTGCCGCCGCTTTTGAACACCTGCCCGTCCTCGTGCGGACGGGTGGCGACGGTGCCGCCATCCTTGTCGCAATGCGCCCAGAAATCCTTTTGGTCCACAAACGGCAGATCGGCAAGCGTCGCATCCGCGGGCAGATCCTTGTATAATGCGGCGTAGTATGCGGAATGCTCTCTGGCGATTTTGATGATTTCATTCACCGAATAGGTTTTAAAACTCATATGACCACCATACCTTTCTTTTATGAATTGAACGCTGCGATGTCACGTGTCAGATCTTCGAATTCGCCAACGGTCACCAGCTGATCGTAGCGGCAGTCGGCGCCGATGAGCATTTGCATCACCAGATAATCGCCGCGCTCGCCGCCGGGAATCAAACCGGAAAGCACAAATCCGCTCTTACGCGCGGTGTCGTATGCATGGGTACAGCTCGGGTCGTTGAGCGACACGAGCATCTCGATCATTTCGGATTTGCGGCGGATCGCGTCCTTGGTCGTGTCGCGCAGGATCGACGCCAGGTCGTCCGCTGCACGATCAATGCGCACCTTGGTCGCCTTGAGGAAGCCGTGGTTTTCTACGCAAATTTCTGTGCGCTCGCTCAAAGCGATGTCCTCGCGCAACTCATAGTCCCATCCGAGCTTTGCGAACATCCGATCAATAAACGGGCAAAGCGGTGCGGGAGGATAGACGACGGTGCGCGCTGTCGGATCGAGGATTTTAACGCTCGCGAACAAATCGAGGCGCTGATGATTTCGGTTGTATTCGCTTTCAATATCGGCACTGATGTAGGACAGCAGCACGGAGGTGGCCGTAAAGCCCGATTTCAAGAATGCTTTTTGCGACATCGGGTGGAATGCCACCGGCTGACCCATAAAGGCGCGGAAGCCGAGCTCTTTGCCGAGTGCCAGACAGTAGTCCATGAATTTTGCGAATAATCCCAGTCCGCGAAATTCCTTTCGGGTGACCACCGTCGTGATTTCGGGCATGTTTTTGAACGTGTCGGAGAAGGACAGCGCAAAGTGACCGGCCGTTTGCCCGTGCTCGTTGACGGCCAGGAAAGACATCAGTTCTTTATTCTTGATCATGTCCATGAAGCGGTCGAGATAGTAGAGCTTTTCGTAGGAGTAGGAGTAGCCGTATTCGCTGTAAATACAGCGGATTGCTTCGAGTGCATCGGCCTCGGTTTCCACGGGCTTAATGGAGATGTTTGTGTCGAGGACTTCGGTTTCCGCGTAGGGCTCGGGCTTTTGGAATGCAAACGGATGCAGCACGTTCATGCGCACAAAGATGCGCTGGCCGTCCTTGCCGAGCTGCTCGATGCCGATGTCATCCGTCCAAAGATCCAGCAAATAGTTGCGCATCGCGGTTTCGTTGTGTACGTCCGCGTCGTCTTCATAGGAGAAGTCCGTCCATGCGGGAACGCCCTTGTCGCGGATGGACACCTCGCAGCAGCCGTCGCCCAGCGATACACTCAGCTCAATCATCCCGACTGAACCGGGGTAAGCATTTTTGACGCGGTGGGCGAGAATTTCGCCCACCACATACCGCAGGCGGTTGTACCGCGAAAAATCAATGTGTGTGTGATGCGCGGCGATGGCGTCGAGGAAATGCAGCGCCGCATCAATGAACATGGCGTGGCTTTGAATGTCCACGGATGCAATTTTTTTCAGGTTCATGTGGGTTCACCTGCTTCCAGACAGATTCGGTTCCATCCGAGCACCGGGCCGTAGTCGGTTTTGCTGTTGTGGGACAGAGCCGTCGGTATGCGCTCTTCGAGCGTCGTGTGATTGAGATTGTCACGGATGATGATTTTTTGTTCGCTGCGGTGGATTTCCGTTTCCACCAGTGTGCGTTTGCTGTGAAGCGAATGGTCGGCCAGCACCGACAGGTACGCCGCCGCATCGGCGCGCATCGCCTCGTCCATGTCGGCAAGCGCGGCGACCACCGCCTCACGGTATTCGTCAAAGCGGTCGGTGGCGCGATAGGTCACGGTGGTTATGCCCGCTGCCGCGTCGCGGTCGAGCAGGAGCAGGTCGGCGTTGGTGCCGTGCTTATGCAAGCGCGTTTGTTTGACACGCAGCATCACAAGACAGATCGCAAAGCTCAATATCTCCGCTACTGCGTAGGCCGCCCACACGCCGTTCATGCCGAAGAATTTGCCGAGCAGCAGCGTCGCACCGAGAAACAAGATAAAGCAGCGCAGGCTGATGAGAACGGCTGCTGTCATGTTCTGCTCGGTGGATTGCAGGTAGTATCCGATGACCACGTTGATGGTGGTGATGATCATGCTCACCGCAAAAATGCGTACCGCCTGAGCGGACTGGCTGATGAGCACGGCATCGTCGAGACCGAATGCGATCGGTACCGCCTGCGGGAACAGCTCAAGCAGCGCCGTGACGGAGCCGCAAATGATCAAAACGGCGATAAGCGCCAACCACAGCGTCGTCTTGATGTTGCGCAAGCTTTTCTCGCCGTAGAAGTTGCTGATCATTGGCTGAATGGTTTGGCTGATGCCTTCAAAGACGGACAGCGACACCGTCGACAGATTGAACACGACCGTGTAGATGACCACGCCGTTGGTGCCGGCCAAGGTGGCCAAAAAGTGGTTGATGATCAGGATGGTTAGGAATTGATACACAAAATGCAAGGCCGCGCTGCCGCCGTTTTTAAAGATGCGCCATACGAGGCTGTTGCAGGTGAAGCGGAATTTCAGCGTGTTTTTCTTTGACAGGAAGTGACTGCCGATCACCAGTACGCTCACCAGCTGACCGATGACGGTGGAGTAGGCGGCGCCCGCCACGCCCATGTCCATATAGCCGACAAACACCACGTTCAAGATGATGTCCACGATGATGGAGAGGAACATACCCACCATCGACAAGGTCGGGCGACCGTCGTTGCGCACGAAAAACGCCACGCCGATGTTTAGCGTAAAAATCGGAGCGCCGATGAGAATGATTTGTGAATACACGCGCACCATGTCAAACACGTCGTCGCCCGCGCCGAGCCAATCGGCGATGGTGCCGCTGAACAGCACTCCCGCCAGCAACAGCAGGCCGCCGATGAGTGCGAGCAGCTCCATTGATAAGCTGAACGCTTGATTGGCGGTATCCTTTTCGCCTTTGCCCGCATCGATGCTCATGGCGATGCAGCCGCCCACCGCAAACAACGCGGCAAAGGTGTTGATGATCATGTAGATCGGGGTGGCGAAGGTCACGACCGACAGGGACAAATCGTCCAGATAGTGACCGATGATCATGGTGTCGGCCATCGAACCGATCGCGGTCGTCAAATTCATCAGAATGGTCGGCGCCAGCATCGCAATAAATATGCGTCGTGTGATCGGACTGCGCTTATACTCGTATGCCCTTTCCATAGAAGGGGGCCTCCTTACTTTCTGTGATCGATGACGCTGCGGACCTTGCCGCCGCCCGTGCTCAGTTCAAAGCGGTCCTTGTCCTGCTTGACGATCGAAACGATGCCCGTCCGATCGGTGGTGCATTCGAGGATTTCGGCGTAGCGGTCGGCCAGTATTGCCACAGCTTCTGCTTCGGAATAGGCGAAATCCGGTTCCACACAAATGCTCATGTGATCCGCTTCGGTATAGTCCAGCACAATCTGGATCCAGCCGGTGTAGTTCATATCTTTGCCGAAGATTTCTTTGATCTTTTTGTAGTTGACATAGTTGGTGGCGAATTTGAAGGTGTCGCCGAAGCGCCCGAGCAACTCAAAGCGGGGCGCAACGCGGCCGCACGCGCAAGGCTCTTTGATGAAGCGGCCGAGATCCCCGATTTCATAGCGGCGAATCGCGATATTTTCCTGATCGCGCGGCGTCCAGACCAGACGGCCGATTTCACCGTCTTCCACGGGTTCATCCTTGTCCAGCTTCAGGATTTCCAGATACTTGGTGCCGACCACGTGGTGGATGCTGCCTTCGCAGCATTCGCAGGCGTAGCCCATCGAACCGATCTCGTTGCAGCCGTAAGCAAGCGAACCGATGCGCTTGATGCCGAAGGTATCTTTCAGATACGCCACCTGTGACGGGTCAAAATGCTCGCCGCCGTACAGCACGGTTTCGATACCGCCGTAAGCGAGCAGGGGTTCCTGTTGCTCGCGAAACAGCTTGAGCAAATAGGTCGGCATACCCATCAATACGTTTACTTTATTGGCGAGGATTTCCCTTGTCACCAGTTCCATGTCCATCTCTGCCGTCATGGGCAGCTGGATGACATCGGCTTTCTTGAGCGCTTCATAGATGCTGATAAAGCCGCCGTAGAGTCCGCCGGAGTAAAACAGGTTCATGCACACGTCCTTTTGGGGGTCGATGCCGGCGGCGATGATGAAGCGTGCCGTTTCGGAGTAGGTCGTTTCCGCATCGTCATAGGTGTGCGGCGCATATTTGGCGTTGCCGGAGCTGCCGCCGCTCTTAAGAAGTAAATATCCGCAGTCGCCGATGTCGCGCTTACTCGGGAAATCGTCCTTGCGCATCAGCGGCGTGCCGTCTGCGAAGGGGGCGGTTTTCATCGGCTCCATTTCCGCGAGTGACATGCTGCCCTTGGGCAGGCAATGGTTGATCAGGCTGACACGTTTTACGTATTGCGTCATCGCGCGCACGCCGTCGTGCGGCTCACCCGTGTAGCCGCCCATCATCAGACCGGGCTCCGTGATGCGGTTGACGCCGCCCGCCAGCAGCAAGTGGCTAAGCGGCGCGATTTCGTCTTGACCGCACGCGAGTCCCACGCTTTGCAGGTAAGAGCGGAAGGGGCGAAGCACCGCAATCAGGTTGCGGCGTTCGACCGCTTTCACAATGACCGTGCGATACAGCGGCGACGCGCACAGCTCGTCGTCGAATTTGACAAAGACGCGGCAGCCGTTGCCGTCAAGCAGCTTCGCTTCGCCCATCAATTCATCCAGATAGCAAAGCTGTGTCTGGGTGGTCAGCTCGGCTTTTTCCGCTTGCGTCATAGGATGCAGCGGGTAGGTGTCGGATACCTCCTGCAGCACCGCCGCCAGTTCCGTCGCAAAGGCAATCAGCTCGTCCTTGCTGTCGGTTTCGTAGTACACCATCTGCGGCGCGCTGCACGCCTGCTGGTCGTTGACGCAGACATCCTCGGCGAGGCCCTTGAGCGCCTCTTTGGTGTAGCCTTGCTGTGTGAAATAGGCAAAGCTGATGCGGTTGCCCCATTCGACGATTTTGACGCCGGCGGGGGCAAGCTTGCGCACACCGGCCGTGGCGGCATCCGAGCCCCAAACGGCAATGGCGTTGCACAGCGAAAACATCGCTTTGAGCAGGTCCTCATCCTTTGAGGAGAGGGGGAATACGTAAAAATACGGGCAAAGGCTTTCGTCGATTTCGCACAGCTTTTCCACCATGGCCATGGCGACCTTGTGCGCGCCCGATGCGGTTTTAATCACGTTGATATTGCCGGTCAAAATGCCTTCGACCGAGCTGAAGAAGGGGAGCATCGCGTCGTTGGAGCTGGTCACGTGACCGAGCACACCCAGCGGCATCCAGCCTTCGAATTCTTCTTCGCGGGTGCTCAGGCGGTGAATGTCAAACGGCAGCTCGCCGAGCTCGCGCTTGACCTTTTTGAAGGATTCATCCGCCGACAGCACCGCCAGCGAATCGACCTTCGTCTGCATCGCTTCTTCGTGCGACAGTCCAAGCTCCATCAACTCTGCGACCAGAAACTGCTCGTCGGTTGCCAGGAATCGGCCGAGCTTGTCAAGACTGGCGATGACCTGTCTGGTGTCGGGAGCGCCCAGCGCCAGTGCTTGGGCGATTTGCTCGCTGACACCGCGAAAGCAAGAGGCTTTTTCAACGTCGAGGCGTTTGCCTTGAATAATCACTTGCATGGTGCGTTCCTCCTTTATCTTTTCAACAGCTCGCTGGCAGTAATGGCGCAGCTTTTGCCTTTGCTTGTGCCGGCGCGTCCGATAATTTCCATGAACGGTGTCTGAATCCTGCAGCCGCATTCCTCGGCCGGATGCATGACCGCCATGTCGCCCATCAGCACCGACACGGCCGGTACGCTGAGCAGGTGCGGCGTGATGAAGTTGGCAAAGCCCGCTTCGCCGTAGGGGAGCGGCTCGAGCGTTTCCACATCGCGCACCAGCATACGGCTGTATACGGGAATGTGGAAATGATGATGCGGACATTCAAAATACGGCACCGAATGCTCGGTCGAGCCGTAGCCGTCGCGGCAATTTTCAGCGGGGATGCCCAGCATCTCTTCTACCATCGCGTACAGCTCCGTTTTGGAAATCTGCTTGTCGGCGTAGCCCTTCCAGCCGCCGCCGAGCATGGTCATGGACTTCACGTTCAGCTTGAGCGACCGATGACCGGTTTCCTTCATCTGTCGAATCGTGAAA
This sequence comes from Acutalibacteraceae bacterium, assembly GCA_045540655.1. Classification (GTDB taxonomy): domain Bacteria; phylum Bacillota; class Clostridia; order Oscillospirales; family Acutalibacteraceae; genus RGIG1959. The sequence goes on along the minus strand of JAZQHP010000061.1, from coordinate 19,081 downwards.
TACAAGAAGGAGGGAAAGCCGAAGATACGCACGGGCAAGCCCTGCTTTTCGTATTCCTCGAGCGCCTGAATGGTGCCGTATACGTCGAAATCATGCCCTTGTCCGTTATAGCGCAGCGCAAAAAACGTGTCGTTCACGGGCGCATAGCTGAGAAGGCCGACATCGGTTTGGGCGGTGCCGAGGTTTTTGCTCACCTGCGCAGGTTCATAGGTAAACAGAAGGTAGTTGGTCGGCTCGTCGGACAGAAAGCCGAAATAGCGGAATTCGTTTTCGATCATGGCGTTGCCGAAATCCTGCGTGTCCTGATCGAAAAACATCTGGCTTTTTTGACCGCTTGTGCCTGAGCTGGTCGCGTAAAACACAATGTCCTCGCGCGGGACGCTGAGCACCTCGTATTTTTTGAAGAAATTGGCATGAATAAACGGGATGTGCTTCAGATCCTCTTCCGATTGAAGGCTGTCGGGATCAAAGCCGCGATTCTTCATGTAGTTTGCGAAAAACTCGTTGTTTTGCATGTGGTGCTTGATGCAATCGCGCATCGCCTCCATGAATATGTCGGACGATTCCGCCTGATTGTAGGCGTCCACTTGCTTGATCAATTTTTCTCTTGCGGTCATCTTGCCTCATCCTTTCCGATCAATGGAGTGTGTCGGGAATGCCGAGTTTGCCTAAAAAATAATAATCCAAATTTATTGTATCACACCGTTGTGCGCTTTGCAATATTTTGGCAGTAGATTTATATAGGAATTTATATATAAAGCATAATTTTTTCAGTATGGCGGGCTTGTTATGCGGTAAAATCGGTGGGATTGGATTCTTTTTTGTGTTTTTTCAAAAAAAGGGCTTGATTTTTCGGCGCACTTCGGTTATAATAATGCCACACCGAACAAATTACATATATCGCGGAGTGGAGCAGGGGTAGCTCGTCGGGCTCATAACCCGAAGGTCGTTGGTTCGAATCCGGCCTCCGCAACCAAAGAAAAGGCTAGCTAATCTCGCATTAGCTAGCCTTTCTTCATACCCCGATCCCCCAAACACCATACCGAAGTATACCGATCTATGCCAAAGTTTTTGGTCGGTTTTTTGTCGGCTCGGTAGATTTTGAGTAACAGAATATATTTAAAATTGTTAAGGAACAACCATCCTGTTTAAGGTAGTTGTTCCTTTTTGCGTTTTACGAGGACAAACACAAGGACTGCGGGATTTGAAAGAGAATGTCGAATAATGGTAAAATATGTCACAAAGGAAGTGATAACACGATGATTGAAAACGAAGCTGATCTTTTTAATGATGCATATAAAGAGATCGCTAATATATTGGGATTGGATGCGGCTATTAGGATATATCAAATGTATAAAGGTCAGCAAATCACCTTTCCTATACACCTTTTCAACGCCAAACGCATTCAAAGAAGTGTTATCAAAGAGTTTGATGGCACAAACATTCGAGATTTGGCTAAAAAATATGGCTATTCCGAGAAAACGGTTAGACGAATGATAAAGGATAGCTTGGAAGAAGATTAATTTGTAAAGGGGATATATTATGGGAATTTTAGGTTTTATAGTCAATGCGCTTTTAAACAATTTTGATAGTAGCGTTGATAAATTCGATTCAGGTTATGGCTCTGGTTATCATAAAGCTTCATCTATGTCTGATGCTGAATTAAAGAAATCTTTGCAAAACAAAGCAAAGAACGGAGTGTCTGACTGGAAGAGCGCAGGTGAATGCCGAGCTATGGCTGACGAATACAAAAGACGTAAAGGAGAATAATTATGGGATTATTTGGTCGAAAATCATCTAGCGAAATGAGCGATCGACAGCTCACTCGAGAACTGAAACAACGTATGCGTCCTGGAGAAAGTATTTCTGAAAGAGCAAGTAAAGTTAGAGAAGCCGATCGCAGAGGGTTGGCTTGGAAAGATAGCGATCTGAATTACAAGAAAAAATAATCAAATATTATATTGGGATAACACCCGATAGCGGTTTAATGCTGCTATCGGGTGTTATTGTTTATATAGGAGATGTGAAGAAATGATTTACAAAATCGGCTCTATTGATGATATGCAACAGATATCATTTGAGAGCATCGTTGCCGAAGAAATGGTCTATCACTATGCAAGTATAATGACCTATGAATATGGCGCAAACCGAAATATTGATACGGACGATGGTGGTTACATACTATACGCGACATTGGGTACAAACGCAGAAGCAATAAAAGCTTTCTTTGACTACACCCAAAATGTTGTGGAGTTTGTTGACCGGAAGGCTGATATATGTTCAGCGATCTATATTTTAAGCAGTGATTACGGAGTGGTGGTCGTTATGTCGTTAGCGGATGCACCGCCCGAAATATTAAAAGCAATCAATGATAACATGGAGGTATGAAGCAGTGATTACTGAAAAGAACACGATTAAATGCGAGGCAATTTTTAATGATAGCCGCACACACCGCTATTCGTGGAGACGAGTGTGGGATAAAGATAAACCGACAATAACGGTTATCATGCTTAATCCTTGCCAGTCAGACAATATCGTTACCGATACCACTACCGCTCTTGTTGTAAATAATGTTGCAAAGCTTGGTGAATATGGTGGGGTTGAGATTTTAAATCTTTACTCTAAGCTTACTCCGAAGCTCCGCTTTAAGGATGAAAGCGAAGATGAGTTGAACGATATTGACAACGATGCATATATCGTCAAATCTGCCGAGAAAAGCAAAGCAGTCATATTGGCTTGGGGCAAGGCATCAACCACCAACGCAAGAATCGAAGAAAGAGCCGCTCAGGTTTTAGATTTGCTCAAAGCTCACAAAGAAAAGCTTTATGTAATATCTGATGGTGAAAGAACAGGGTTACACCCTCTCACTCCCAGTATACGTGGCAAATGGATACTTGAAAGATTCCTTTGCAAAGAAAAGGAAGATGAATGAAGCAAATGATCCCACATGGCAACATGTGGGATCATACAAAACATGGGAAAAGCCTATGTTCCGTTAAAACTATATGCTTTCTTTATATAGCTTGATTAAGCTTTCTTTTGTTTTATTAAAGCGATCTTTATCGTCGGTTGACAGGATCAAATACAACCCGCTATCAACAGAGATGATATCTTTGATGTCTGCACCGTAAAATTTAGATAGCAGTGTTTTGATTTGCTTTCTTGCTCTTTTTGTCATCGGAAACAGAATAACTGTGTCATTAACGAATATTGCCTCTTTTGCGGTCAGTGCATTGACATCGCCTATGTGAGCTTTTAGTTCGTCAAGCGCTGTTTTCTTAAACGATTCTCCGTAATCTATGATAGACCCGTCTTGATCATATACTACAACCTCATAGACATACCCTTCTCTTTTTACGATATACTCTTTGTTGCCGTATGACTGCCTGTTCTGTTGAAGATACTCTAAGTGACGTCGCACCTTGCTCTCCGACAGACCTGTTCTTTTACATATTTCTTTCTTGGTTGCTCCGTTTGGCTTCAAGCTATTTAGACATGCAAAGACAGCATCAAGGTCGGGATCTCTCTGTAAATGGGTTTGTCGATTCTTTTGGATGATACCTTTTTTGGGCATAACAATATTCCTTTGGCGTTTTTATTTTGCCATTTGGCAAGGCAGTGGTCGGTAGTAACCGTGATTTTTCGCACGGATTAAACTTACAAGATGACAAGCTTATTTTTTTTGAGCGTTTTTTAAATTATACTAAGGAGCGCAAGATCGATTGTGTTGTGGCGCTTAAATTATAACGCTCTCTTATCGGTTTTGCAACTATATTATCTATATACAACAGGAGGCTACTATGACACCCCAATTACTTATTGACACCGTTGAACATGTTGATTTTTTTATCGACAAAAACGATCGTGAAGTTTACTACGTTGAATATGTTGACAAAAACGACGTACGTACATTCACCCCGCTCGATTCCGAAGCATTCAAAGGCTTTTTGTATGTAAAATCCTTTGAACTAACCGACGGCAAGGAGGTTCTTGAACCAAAATCCGCGATAAAACAGCTTCGATATATGCTTGCCCATTACAAGGAGTATCAGTTGGTTGATGTATATCGCAGGATTGCTGGCAACCTTGAGACAGGCATCGAGTATGATCTTCAAAACAGCTCACGCCAGTCTGTTAAGGTTACAAGCGAAGGATGGTATGTCTCTGCATGTGAGAAACGTTTTGTTATTCCTAAGATTAGCTTGCCACAGGTAACCCCAATTCAAACCGACCGATCGCCGTTAGAATTGTTGAAGCCTTTCGTGAACGTGACTGGCGATATGTTAATCCTCTTTACGACTTGGCTTGTTCAGTGTTTCTCGAAAGGCTCCCATTACGCGCTATTGATTTCAGCCGATAAAGGCAGTGGTAAAAGCACGATGTCGGCGATGATTCGCGATATCATTGATCCCTGCTCCTTTAAGGTAACACCGATTCCCTCACGTAAGGATGACTTGTATGCGTTGCTGTATAATTCGTTTCTGTGTTGTTTTGACAACCTTAGCGACATCAGTGACGACGAATCGGATATTTTTTGTGGCGCTATAACGGGATCTGCGATCGCTAAACGTTCGTTATACACGAACAATGAGCTTTCTGTCGCAACGTTCCATAACACAATCGTCTTCAATGGCATAGATTTTGTGCCGAGACGTGAAGATCTGTTAGAGCGTATGCTTGTGTTGAAACTGCAAAAGCTTAAGCCGTCTGAACTAAAGCGCGGCGAAAAGCTTAGAGAGGAGTTTAAAAAAGCACTCCCAGAAATCCTTGGTTCTGTTTTTAACACACTTTCGTCGGCGATGGCATCTCTCGATGATCGTCATGGAGGGTTGCAGAGAATGACAGATGCCTTTGTAGAAATGATTGCAATTGCCGAGGTGCTCGGCGTTTCAGAGGAACGTTTTCGCCAAATCTACGCCGATAACGTTGAGGAATTAAACACAACTAAGCTCTCATCCCCATTGTTGAAAGCTATCGACGACGCATTCTCGACTGAAGGCAAACGCAAACTTTCCGGCAAAGCAGAGGTTGTGTATAAGAAAATATGCAGCAGCTTTTCGGGGGATAAAAACCTGTTACCAAAGAGCGCATCGCATTTCAGCCGAAAGCTTGATGAACAGTTTGCCGACTTACTTAAAGCAGGGTATCGCGTGAATATTGATGACACAGGGGCATATGGCACCGAAGTTACAATAATCAAAAAGAAGAAATAAGTATGCCACCTGTCGCCAGTCTTGTTTTGTCTTTGAACGTTGTGCGAAACAGATGTTGGTGACAGGTGGAACTTCAAAAAATCATATTAAAATTTTCAAGGAGGCGTACATTATGTACATTAAAAGAAACATCCGAATGAAGAAGCAAGACAACACAAACCATGTGACAACGACTGGTATAAGCAATAAAGGTGCTGGTTATTTAAAAAGTACAGGTCGCAGTAAGTACAATTTTCCTCGTTATGGCGAAATCCCTGCAGGCAATTATTTTTCAACAATAATGGATGCAAGGTTTATGACAACAAGCTCAGGAAAAGAATCAGTTGAAGTGTGTTATAAGATGATTGATGCCGTTTTTTGTTATAAGTATGTTAACGGCATACTTCCTGTAGATGCTAAACCTAAGAAACATTATGTCAAGCAAGTATATCCCTTGGATTCGGTATATTACGATGCTTTTACTGATAAGATGGGCAAAGCGTTGAATAAGGTTAATTTTCACATCGATGAAATTATCGGTATAACAGAATACATCTCACTTGCCTATGATAACTCTAACTCCAATATTGGCGGCATTAAAGATCGTAAGCCGTGCACTTTGGATGATTTTATTCAAGCAGACGATCAAGACGAAGAAGCAGAAGAGTGGTACGATTAATATAGCTGTCACCTGTCACAAGTAACGGTTTATCTATGAATCTAAATAGGAAAAGCCGTCTTGTGGCAGGTGCCGCATTCCCCCAGAATATAAATATATATTATAAATTAGAAAGGGTGTCTAGCAAATGAAAGACAGATATTTAACCGTAACAGAAATAGCGGAAATGCTGAAGGTGTCTTATGATACCGCCCTCCAGTTTGTTAAGTACAAGGTGGAAAATGTTGTTGTCGGCAGACAGTACAGGGTTCTCGAAAGTAAGCTTAACGAGGCACTGTATCCTCCTAAATCTGTTAAGAAAAGAATCAGTAAAAGACCTATATACCAAATCGTAGAAAGGAAGTAAAAGCATGGCGACTGGTAATATTAGAGAAAAAGTAACGAAAACAGGTGAGATCAGATACCAAATAACTGTAGAGGGTGATCGTGATCCTTTAACAGGAAAACGCAACCGTGCCTACAAAAATGTAAAGGGAAGTAAAAAAGAGGCTAATTCTGTGATGCATAAAATGATCACAGAAATGGAACAAGGAAAGATTACTAAGAGAAGCAACAAAAGCGTTGGCGAGTGGATGGATGAATGGCTTTCTTCTTATCTTCCTAACGCAGAGGAAACAACCATCATCGGCTATAAAACGAAAATAAGATGTTATATAAAGCCAGCGCTTGGTGATATATTGATAAAATCGTTAAGAGCCGAACATGTTCAAAAAATGGTTAACGATATGAATGCCAGAAGATTGTCTCCTAAAAACATTCGTGATACGTTTAATAACATAAATGCGGCTATGAAAAAAGCGGTTGCTATTAAACTTATACCGTATAACCCGTGTGAAGGTGTTGCCTTACCTAAACTGAAAAAATACAGGGCGCAAGTATACTCTACAGAAACAATACAAGCATTACTTGATGCTGTAGACGGAACAGACATGTATTTGCCTGTGCTGATTTTTGTGACAGTAGGTTTAAGACGCGGCGAACTTCTTGCGTTGCGCTGGCAAGACATCGATTTTGAAAAGAAACTGTTAAAGGTGAGGTATAATATGGTGTGTGGTGAAAATGGTTACATCATAAAACAGCCTAAAAGCGAGGCAGGAATAAGAGATATTCACATTGGTGACGATGTGGTGACTGCTTTGAAAACAGCAAGAGATCAGTATTTGCATGACTTAACAACATATGGGGATGGGTTTCAAAACCTTGGATTCGTTATAAGACAAGAAGATGGAAGTCCCATATCTCCCAATGCCATGACTCGCAAATGGAATCGATTTTTAGAGCGTAATGCCCAATTGCCTAAAATACGATTGCATGATCTTAGACACAGCAATGCCACGGCGCTTATACAAGCAGGTGTTAGTCCCAAAGTTGTGCAACAGAGATTAGGGCATGCTGATGTTAATATCACGTTAAACACATACACCCATGTGCTACCCGAAATGGACATCGAAGCGGCGAAAAAGCTGGATGAACTTATGTTGACAAAACAGGCGATTTAAAATTAAAAAGTCGGTTTTGGGGCGATTAGGTCGGCTAAACGGTCGGTTTTTGCTCTCGAGTTTCCGTTTTAGCTAGTACTTACTGGCAGTTACCCACGCATAAACTAGCACTCATAACCCGAAGGTCGTTGGTTCGAATCCGGCCTCCGCAACCAAATATGTAACCACCGATGATACAATTCGTATCATCGGTGGTTGCTTTATGTACCATTTTTATCCCATTTAATATTATATACTTATCTCGAAAACAAAAGGAGGTACTATATATGAATCAAACAACCTTTTTCGCAAATGGATCTTTTGTAGTGATTGCAGGCCGTCCGGCTATGGGAAAGAGCGCACTTGCTTTAGATATAGCGGAACATTTGGCGCATCATTGTGTCAAAAACATTTTGATTATTTCATTAGAGATGTCCAAGGAGCAAATATTATTTCGCTTGCAAAAGGCATACGACAGCCATTCTCACAAAAATATTTTGGTCTGCGATGAACCTATCATGACAGTAAAAACAATTCGTGAATTGTGCGAAAACACAGAAAATCTGGGTGCTGTTATCATTGATTATTTACAGTTGATCTTTAGCGAAGAAAAGTTAACCAAACCACAAAGTCGATATGAACAGCAGGATGATATTTCCAGAGAATTGAAGATAATGGCAAGAAACCTGAATATCCCAGTAATTTGCACAAGCCAGCTTTCCAAGAAATGTGAACTTCGGTCAGATAAACGGCCAACAATTTCAGATTTATGCGATACCCAGGTGAATGAGCCTATTATGGATCAAATTATCTTCTTGTATCGGGATCGTTATTATAATCCGGAAACACCTGTGGAGGATATGGCCGAATGTATTATTGCAAAAAACAGATATGGTGATATAGGAACAATAAAACTCCGGTGGGATCCGGAACGCGTTGCTTTCTCTTTGTGGGAAGAATAGATCGGTCGTTTAACGAATGCAACGCTCGGCGCAATAGCGTTGCATTGTATCAAATTGTGTAGTATATGCCAAAGAAACCTCAAATCGCAACAGCGATTTGAGGTTTCTTCTTGTTACAGGGCTGAAATCAAGCGATGGTGTCGGCTATGAGACCGACGAGCGTTGCTCGTTGGGCTTCGTTGCCGCGCGCCCGCAGTGCGGGGAGCAGCGCGGCATAAGAAACTGCCGCGGTCGAAACCATCGAGGAAAAGCGCGGATGCGCCCGAGGATGGTTTCGGGCACCGCAAAGGGGCAAGCAAACGCGAAGCGTGTGTGAGATTACGAACGAGAGAAGAGGCGAGAAGCGAGCGATCGCTTCTTTCTTGCACCTGCTATGATCTGACCACTTTTTTGACCACGTTGAGGTTTCTTCTTGTTACAGGACGGGCGTGGTCTGGTTTCTGTTGAAAAAGGTGCAAAACTATGCTAAACTGAATGGGTGGACAGCGATTGTCCGCATCAAAACGGTCGGACATACATCGGATAAAGGGGGCAGCGGGTTGAATAATAACGAGCAAAGCGGACGCGTCATCAACGATGCCAAAACGCTGGCGGGGATCGCCCTGCGCACAGGTCTGAAGGTGGGAACGATCCTTGGGGCGAAGGCGGCATACGATGCCATCTTTAAACGATATGAAAAAAAGGATATCCACACGATCTTCGGTGAATTTGATTACAGTCGCGTGCAGGAAAGATTGCCGCGGACCGCGTTTTTCTTCCCCAGCGGTCGGTGGAAACTCCAAGGCTATTTTTACCCTTGCTACGGTGCCAAGGGTATGGTTGTGGTTTGTCACGGCATGCACGCAGGGGCGGATGATTACATTCCGTTCATTGAGTTTTTTGTGCGCAACGGTTACGCCGTGTTTACCTACGATTGCCAGGGTACCTATGCGTCCGAGGGGGATTCTACCGTTGGCATGTGCACGCCCTTGGTAAACCTGGACCACGCGTTAACGTATATCCAAAACGACTCACAGTTGTCCCGTTACCCGCTGTTTTTGTTTGGTCATTCGTGGGGCGGCTATGCGGCGACGTCGGTGCTGTCCATCCACAAGCAAATCCGCGGATGCGCGGTGGTGGCGCCGTTTAACAGCGGGTACACGCTGTTCGTGGAAAAGGGAGAACAATACACGAGTGCATTTTCGGATATGTTGCCATTCGATTTCCCGAAAGAATTTTTGAATGTATATCAAACACTGTTGTTTCGGGACTATACAAGGTATAGCGCCGTACAAGGGATAAACAGCACCGATATACCGGTCTATATTGCCCATGGCAAGCGGGATTACGTGATCAGCTTCGATCATCAATCCGTGATTTCCCACAGGCATGAGATCCGGCAACAGAATGTCACGTATTACATCGGTACCGATGCTCAGGCAGGACACAATACCATTTTGCACTCAACGAGAGCCGTTGCCTATCAAGAGAAGGTCGAAAAGGATTTGAAACGACGGAAGAAGGAATACGGTCGGGAGTTTACGCAAAAAGAGTTGACCGAATTTTGCGACAGCATTGACCACGCCTTATACAGTGAAGTCAACGCGGACATGATGCAGGCAATTCTCAATATGTTTAATAGTGAGTTAGCATGAAAAAAGGCGGTTGCCCCGGGTGACCGCCTTTTTTGACCGGGAATTCTTCGATAGGAATCCGCGAAGCGGCGGTCTTGAATTATTTACCGATACGGTATATAATACATCCCGTAGTTTTTGCTATGACGGAGTGACAATATGAACGACAACAAAGAACTGCTGGGGAACGCACCGATCGGGAAACTGTTATTCAAATTGGCGGTTCCGACAGTGGTGGCTCAGCTGATCAATATGCTTTATAACATTGTGGATCGCATCTACATCGGTCATATGCCGACAGACGGTGACCTCGCACTGACGGGTGTCGGTGTATGCTTGCCGATGATTATGATTATATCCGCGTTTGCGGCGCTGGTGGCTTCGGGCGGTGCGCCGAAAGCGTCGATTGCCATGGGTGAGGGCGATTATCGTACTGCCGAAAGAATCATGGGCGGTTGCTTCGTCCTGCAACTGATGATTTCTGCTGTTCTGACGGGCGTGTTGCTTGTCGGAAACCGGCAGTTACTTTTGATGTTCGGTGCCAGCGAAAATACGATCCGTTATGCGACGGATTATATGAACGTCTACGCCATCGGTACGGTCTTCGTTCAGTTAACCCTTGGAATGGGGGCGTTTATCACCGCGCAAGGCTTCACAACAATCAGCATGCTCACGGTGCTTATCGGCGCTGCCGGCAATATTCTTCTCGATCCGTTGTTTATCTTCGGCTGCAACATGGGCGTGAAGGGAGCGGCCTTGGCGACCATCCTTTCTCAAGCCGCGTCTTGCATATGGGTGATGCTGTTCCTGTGCGGTAAAAAAACGATTCTCAAGCTCAAAAAGCAATATTTCCGTATCGATCCAAAGCTGATCTTCCCTTGCGTGGCGCTCGGAACCGCCACGTTTATTATGCAAAGCAGTGACAGCGTGGTTTCGGTCTGCTTCAATGCCTCACTGCTCAAATACGGCGGCGATGTTGCTGTGGGTGCCATGACCATCCTGACAGGCGTCATGCAGTTTGCCATGTTGCCGATGCAAGGAGTTGCACAGGGAGCGCAACCGATTTTAAGTTACAATTACGGCGCCAGACAAGGCGAGCGTGTCAAGAAGACATTTCATCTCTTGCTTATCATCTGCCTTGCGTATTCTTTTATCATTTGGGGAGCCATTATGGCGTTTCCGCAACTCTTTGCAGGCATCTTTACATCGGACAACGATTTCGTTACTTTTACCGCCGCCGCGCTTCGTGTGTATTGTGCTGCACTGTGTATTTTCGGCGTTCAGGTAGCTTGTCAGATGACCTTTGTGTCCATCGGTAATGCCTTGTGTTCGATTGTTGTGGCCATCGTTCGTAAATTTGTGTTGCTTTTGCCGTTGATTTATATCATGCCGCATTGGATGGCAGATCGGACCATGGGTGTTTACACAGCCGAACCTGTAGCCGATGTGATCGCGATCACCTTTACGGCGGTTCTGTTTTCCGTTCAATTTCAGCGTGCGCTGATATCTTTGAAATCCAATCCGGGTTTATAAACACAGAGGGGAGGGATACATCGTGAAACCGCATACACCGATTCGCAACGCCTTTTTGGCGGCATTGCCGCATACGTTGCCGATTTTTGCGGGCTTCTGGTTTTTGGGCATGGCGTACGGTGTGCTGATGAACGTGTCGGGCTTTCCGTTCTGGTATCCGCTCCTGATGAGCATTACCATTTTCGGCGGATCGCTCGAATTTGTGGCGGTGTCGTTGCTGTTGTCTCAATTTGCACCGCTTCAGACGTTGCTCCTCACGCTGATGATCCAGGCGCGGCATCTGTTCTACGGTATCGCGATGCTGGATAAGTATAAAAACACCGGCTGGAAAAAGCCCTATCTGATCTTCGGCATGTGCGACGAGAGCTTCTCCATCAACTGCTCGGTCACCGTTCCCGACGGCATCGATAAAGGCTGGTTTATGTTTTTTGTCACCCTGCTCAATCATATTTACTGGGTATCGGGATCGACCCTCGGCGGGTTGCTCGGCGATGGGATTGCCTTCGATACGACCGGACTGGAGTTTGTGATGACGGCGATGTTCGCGGTCATTTTTCTCGAGCAATTGTTAAAGGAACGCCGCCCGCTGACGGCGATGATCGGCGTTGCCGCTTCGCTCGGGTGTCTGATCCTTTTCGGTGCACAGCACTTTCTGATTCCGTCCATGGTGTGCATCCTTTGCTTTTTGTTGCTTCTCCGCCGACCGATTGAGAAAGGGGGATGCGACACGTGACCCTCACGCAACAGATGATTACGATCGGTATTTGCGCGCTCGGCACGATGCTGACACGGTTTTTGCCGTTTCTGATCTTTTCGGAAAAGCGCCCCACGCCGAAGTGGGTACAATATCTCGGGAATGCCCTGCCGACGGCGATTTTCGGCATGCTGGTGGTGTACTGCCTGAAGGATGTGACGATTCTGACGGGATCGCACGGCGTTCCCGAAGCCGTGGCACTGGCGGTGACCGTCGGACTGCATTTTTGGAAACGGCAAATGCTGTTGTCCATCGCCGGCGGCACGGTTTGTTATATGCTGCTCGTACAATTGGTGTTTGGTTAAAACAGAGAAGCCCTTGCGGGATATTCCGCAAGGGCTTCGGTTGTTTATGATCGGTTATCGGTCGGAAAATTCATCCAGGGCATCGGCAATTTCGGCGAGTGCATCGTCTTTTGCGGCTTCGATTTCCTCGAGAGCCTCGCTGAAGGTTTCGGCAATGGATGCTTCCAGCGCCGCATGGTCGAGCATTTCGCGTACACGCTCTTCGATGCGACGGTCGATGGCTTCGTCGAGTGCCGTCGGCGCAGGCTCCGCGGGCAACCGATCCGACAACACGTCGATCAGCAGGCGGGCCATCAGCGAAATCCGACGCATATCGGCCGCCAGAAAGCCGCCGTCCACGCCTTCGGGGATGTCGGTGACAAAGACGCCGTCTTCGATCCAGCCGTTCTTCACGGCCGCCTGATACACGCCTGAATAAGCGGTTTTGGCGGACCAGAATGCGACGGGTTCATGTCCGTTCTGCTCGATGGTGCGCAGGATACGAACGGCAGTCTGAAGCGAAATGGTGGGTGCTGCGTGGGAATCATGTGCGGCGGCAGTCAAGACAACGTCTGCAGAGCCGACGGTTTGCGAATCTGTCATGTTTGGTTCCTCCGTTTCTGATGATAGCGGCGGACACACCAGACAAATGGTATCGTCGGAAACATAGTGTGCCCGACCGTGTTTCACAAGTCCCGCCGCCCGTTTCGGGTAGGTGGGAGAATATTGTGTACCGAATTCGTCTGTGACATATATGAGTTTTGTAATGGGTATCACGCCCCCGTGGTTTGTGTCAGAAGCTGTTTTTTGTGATGGGTGTCGTCCCCGTTCTGCGCCTTCAGTATATCATGATCGGCGAAATATTGTCAATAAAATGTTACAAAATCTGCGTTGCTTTGCACAGGAGAATATGGTATAATCGGTAGCAATATACCATAGGGAGCGATACGGACTTTATGAAACGGTATTTCAACGATCTGAAAACATTACGCTGGCAGAATTTCATTCTGCTGTTTGCGGCGGGATGCATCAACGCATTCGGCGTTACCGCGTTTTTAGCCCCTGTCAAGCTGTATGACAGCGGCATTTCCGGCACATCGATCCTGCTGTCGCAGATCACGCCCGAAACATTCTCGTTATCGTTCTTTCTCCTCGTGCTCAATATTCCGCTGTTTTTGTTCGGGCTCAAGCGACAGGGAGCGGCATTTACGGTCTATTCCATTTTCACCGTCACGGTGTATTCCGTTGCCTCCTGGCTGATCACCGATATTCTGCCCGTGGATGTCAGCATCGCGTCGCCGCTGGCGGGACAGGATCTGTTGCTGTGTGCGTTGTTCGGCGGCATCATCTCGGGCGTCGGAAGCGGCATGACCATCCGTTACGGCGGTGCGATCGACGGCATGGAAGTCATGGCGGTTATTTTCGCGAAAAAGCTCAACGTCACCGTCGGTACGTTTATGATGGTGTATAACGTGATATTGTATATTGTGTGCGGCATTGTGATTCAAAGCTGGATCCTGCCGCTGTATTCCATCGTCACCTATGCGGCAGGACTGAAAACCGTCGACTTCATCGTCGAAGGTGTGGATCGTTCCAAGGAAGTGATGATCGTCACTGACAAAGCCGAGGAGGTCAGCACGGCGCTGGTGGAGCATTTTGAATGCGGCACCACCAAGATCGCCGCCAAGGGCGGCTATTCCAACGCCGATAAAACCATTATCTACTTTGTGGTCAACCGCTTTCAGCTGTCGGAGATGCGCACGCTCATTCACACGATGGATCCGCATGCCTTTGTGACCATCAGCGATGTCGCCGATGTGTTCAAAAGCAACGATTAAACCGAATGAAAAAACGCCTGTATGCTTTGGAGCATACAGGCGTTTTTGTGTATCAGGGAGTGCTGCGGCGAATGACCTGTGCGCGTTGGAATTTCATTTCCAGCCGCTTTGTTTTGCATTTGGCGGTATCGAACTTCAGGTCGAGAATCCAGCGATCCCCTTGTTGTACCAAGGTGTCCGACAACCAGAATCCGCCGACCAGGCTCTCAATATCGATGTCCGGGGTCAGAATTTTAAAGTTATAAAAGCGGATTTCTTCGATATCGATCTGAAAGAGTGCCCACTCTTTATCCAATGTCAGCACAAGGCAGGTGTTCTGCGGATCCCAACTCGTTTTGACGGTGGCAGACGTGATTTTCGCATCGTGGAGTCCGGGCGACCAGTACCAATCCGGTTTGTTCATAAATACCTCTCCTTATTCATCAATACATAATTGTTGCATCGACACATCCTTGGTGACGAGCTCGCCGAGCGTGTTTGCCCACGCTTCGGTGAAAAACGAGAAATAGGAACGACCCTGTTGTCGCTGTTTTAAAAAGCGCGGCAAAAATCCCCAAAGGGTGGACGGGATACCCATGACAGGGAGGTACAACGGACCGAGGATCAGGGACTGGATGGTGTGGCCGTATTCGTGCACCAGCAAACGGCGGATAAGCTCCTCTTTTGTGTAAGTATCTTTTAGTTTATTGTAAAAATACGGGTCTTTTGTTATGAAAATAAACAGCCCCAGCGATACGCTGGATCGGAGGTTCCATTCCGTCACGACCGCACCGTGATAGCGTCGATGCGGCGCGGACAGGTGGCACAGGAATACAACCAAGCCGAGCGCGGTTTGCAGGATACCCCAGGTGCATTGTATAATGCCGTATACGATGGATTTCATAGAAAGAGGATTCCTTTCGGATAGGATCAGCGGTCAGAAACCGAAGACCGCGTTAATACGGCGGTCAGCGGCTTTTCCAGAAGCGGGCGATAGATCTTGACGGTGATGCCGACGAGGATGGCGGACAGGATCGTACCTTCGCGCGTGCCGACCAGCTGTCCGTCGAAAAAGAGGAAGGACAGTACCACCGAGAGCAAGACCCACGATACATCAAACGCCATTTTCACGTTGCTGAAATCCTTGTGAAGAACATCCGCCAATGCTTTGACAAACGCTTCGCCCGAATTGAGAATGACATCGGCAATGATACCGAGTGTCACGCCGAATCCCAGCACCGCCACGCCGCCGATCACCAGAAGCAACTGCACGGCATAGTGATCGTTCGGAATGGGGCTGACCAGCCACAGTCCGAAATCCGTAAACCATCCGAATAAAAAGGACAGCGGAAACTGTAACAGCTGAATGGGTTTAAAGTTCCTCCGAAGCAGCAGAATCTGTCCGAGAAGCAACAGACAGTTGGAAATGGTCAACCACGTGCCGAAAGAGAAAAAGGTAAATTTCAGACTGATGACGTTGGCAACCGAGGAAATCGGGGACACTCCGAGCTCGCCGTGCTTGGTCAATGCCACACCCATACCCATGAACAGCAGACAAAACACGAACAATATATATCGTTTGACCGGTTCTTTTTTTGACATAGCGCCTACGTTCCTTTATGACAGCTTGACGCTTGCGCTCGCATCGGAGGAAACGGTACCGTCTTCGTCGGGTTGTTGTCCGTCGTGTGCCGCCCACTGGCAGTTGGTGAGTTGCATATCGGTGAAGACGGCTTTGAAGGAGGACTCCTCCGGACTGCATGCATACACGCCGAAGCGGATGGTGCTGTCGGCGTCGAACAGGTGGCAAATGCGCATCTGTTTAAATGCGACACCGTCGACGGCATTTTCGATGCAAAAATCGTTGCCGCGGCGGCTGAGTCGAAACCACATGGATTTGATCGACGCATCCACGTCCACCGATGCCCAATCGGAATAGCCGTGGTTGGTAACGACGCTTCCGAGGCGGGCGATTTGCTCATTTTCGTATTCCACCGACGCCTTGAGCCAGTTGTCGCTGTCAAGATACAGCACGATGCCGCTTTGATCAAAGCGTACCTTGCTGTCAAAGGTGGTTTTGACCACGAAAGAGAAGAAACGTTCGTCGGTTTCCATCTGCAGGACAGGCGCATTATCGTTACGGAAGTGGTAATAGGTCCGTTGCCACAGATCGGTGAACGGTTCGGTGATCAGTTCGATCCGGTCTTCGGTAACGGTAAAATGCTTCGGGGCTCTGGTCCATGTCATGTCGGTCGCGTGGATATACATACGGATGACCTCCTTGGGGATTGACTTGTTTTTATCATAACGACAGAATGAACAGTTGTCAATCCTTTTCTTGTATGGTATACTGTTTATACGAACAACCGATATCGTAGCGAAAAGGTGAGCAGAATGATTTACAAAGAGTTTCAAGGATTACGGCTGTCTGCCCTCGGTATGGGCGCGATGCGTTTGCCTGTGGACGCGGAAAGCGGCAAGGTGGACAAGGATGCCGTGCGCGATATGATCGCGTATGCCTTGGACAAGGGCGTCAATTATTACGATACTGCCTGGGGCTATCACAACGGGGAGTCGGAGACGGTGCTTGGCGAGGTGCTCCGCGCCTATCCGCGGGAGCGGTTTTATCTTGCCACCAAATTTCCGGGCTACGATCTGAACAATATGGATAAGGTGGAGGAGATTTTTGAAGCACAGCTCAAGAAGTGTCAGGTGGAGTATTTTGATTTTTACCTGATCCACAACGTGTGCGAGCTGAACGTGGATGCGTATCTGGATCCGCAGTACGGCATCCTCGCTTATCTGCTTCGCCAGAAGCAAAACGGACGCATCCGCCACCTGGGCTTTTCCACGCACGGCACGTTGGATACCATCCGTCGGTTTTTGAGTGTGTACGGTGAGCATATGGAGTTTTGCCAGATTCAGCTCAACTGGCTGGACTGGACGATGCAAAACGCCAAGGGGCAGGTTGCCCTGCTGGAGGAATACGGATTGCCCGTGTGGGTGATGGAGCCGGTGCGCGGCGGCAAGCTGGCGTCGCTGGAGGCACCGCATGAGGCGACACTCAAAGCCGTGCGACCGCAAGCCACCGTGGTGGAATGGGCGTTCCGCTTCCTGCAGACCATCCCGTCGGTGGTTGTGACGTTGTCGGGTATGTCGAACGCCGCCCAGCTTCGGGAGAATATCGCCACCTTTGAACGCGAAGAACCGCTCACTGCAGACGAGACAAAGACGCTGTTGGCGGTCGCGGACGCGATGATGCAAAAGACTTCGTTGCCCTGCACGGCGTGCAACTATTGCGTGCCCCATTGTCCCATGGGGCTGAACATTCCGCGCATGATCGCGCTGTACAACGAGCACGTGTATTCGGACGGCGGTTTTCTGGCGCCGATGGCGATCGGCTGTCTGCCCGCGGATAAACAGCCGTCGGCGTGCCTGGCATGCCGTGCATGCGAAGCGGTCTGTCCGCAAACCATCCGCATCAGCGACATGATGCAGGATTTTTCCGAGAGGCTGTCGCTATGAGCGGGCTCGAACGTGCAAAAGAGGCGTTGCATACACACGGATACACCTGCGTGCTCTGCAAGGACGATGCCATGTACACGTCCGCTCGCCGCGGCGTAGCGCCGCTGGTGGCGTTTTTGCGCTCGGATATCGATTTTTCCGGGTTCAGCGCGGCGGATAAGGTGGTCGGCAAAGCCACGGCATGGCTGTATGTGCGACTGGGAGTGGCGGCGGTGTATGCCGCCGTCATCAGTAACGGGGCGCTCGATATTTTGTCGGCGCATGGCATTCATGTGGAATATGATCGTGTGACAGCGTACATTATCAATCGCCGAGGAGACGGTATGTGTCCGTTTGAAGCGGCTGTCGCGGATGCGACGGATGCCGCGGAGGCGGTGGCGGTGATCCGCCGGACGATGGCGCAGTTGAATATCGACGTGTGAGGAATATAACAGTATAGTGTATATAAAAAGGACCTTGTCGGTGAGACAAGGTCCTTTTGCTTATGGCTTGATCAGATCGTCGTAATATCCGTCGCTGTCCAGAGGCGGCTTCGTCGGTATGGTAGTTGTGGTGGTAGGAGCAAGTGTTGTCACGGTAGACGGCGTTTGTCCTTCGGTGATCACTTGCAGGACATAACGGGCATCCCTCGTGTCGATCCGTCCGTTGCCGTCGCAATCGGCAATCGTGCGGTCACTTGCCGTCAGTGAGCGTTCACCAACCGTATAGCGCAGGAACAGGCGGATATCCGCCGAGTCGAGACGGTCATTCCGATCGAGATCGCCCAAGAGACGGGCGGGGGAGGACAGCGCGGTCACGGACAACAATACGGATAATACGATGACCGCGAGGGTCAGATACAGGGGTGTATGTTTCATGACGGAGTCTCCTTTACTCAAATGCGGAATAGTCGATCTCGGGCTCTCCCGTCGGCTTGGTCGGGACGGTGGGAGCGGGCGACGAAACGGTGTGTGTGGTGACGGCGGACGGCAACTTGGTTGCATCGGTTGCCGTAGTCGGCGTCGCATCCGACGGGCGGTCGGCCGCCGTGGATGCCGTGGATGCCGTGGCGGTATGGTTGCCGCCGTCGGCGGTCGGCATGGTCGCAGTAGTGGGGTTCGTCGTCGGTGCGGTCGTCTCATTGCCGCTGTGCGCTTCGGTAGTGGCAGCGGCGGTGTCATCCGCCGCAGGCGGCGTATCGCGCACGGTGCATCCCGTCAGAAACACGGCGACAATCAGGAGTGCGATCCATATACACAGTTGTT
>JAZQHP010000060.1:0-8670 GCA_045540655.1 Acutalibacteraceae bacterium | reverse complement strand
CCGCCCGCACGGCATGTGGTACAGCCCCGTAAGCGGGCTGTGGCAGACGGTGTGGTGTGAGCGCGTACCGCGCGACTACATCCGCGCCCTGACGATCACGCCGTCGCTTCAAGGTTTTTCGCTGACGGTCGACGGCGGTGCCGTCGGCAAGGAACTGACCGTACACACGCCGCACGGCGACGAGGTCATTGTCTTTGACGGCGACACGGTCGCGGTGACGCCGGCGCATCCGCGCCTGTGGTCGCCTGACGATCCGTATCTGTATACATTCACCTTGCGGGCGGGCGAAGACTGCGTGCAGTCGTACGCCGCCCTGCGTACGGTCGGTGTCGGTGACGTGAACGGTGTGCCGCGATTGTTGCTCAACGGCAAGCCGTATTTCTTCCATGGCTTGCTCGATCAGGGCTATTTTGCAGACGGCATCTTTCTGCCGTCCGACGAAGAAGGCTACCGCTCGGATATCGCGCGCATGAAAGCGCTCGGCTTCAACACCCTGCGCAAGCATATCAAGATCGAGCCCGAGGTGTTCTATTACGAATGCGATAAACAGGGCATGCTGGTATTTCAGGATATGGTCAACAACGGTCACTATTCGTTCCTGCTGGATACGGCACTGCCCACCATCGGCATCAAGCGCGGCATCGCGCATCCACCGCCGCGGCGTGCGCGGGAGCGGTTTGAACAGACGGCGAAGGAGACGGTCGCCCATCTGTACAATCACCCGTCGGTGGTTTATTACACCGTTTTTAACGAAGGCTGGGGACAGTTTGAAGCCGACCGCGTCTGGCGTATGTTGAAAACCGGTGATCCGACGCGTATCTGGGACGCGACCTCCGGCTGGTTTTTCGGGTGCGAGAGCGATGTGCAAAGCGAACATATTTATTTCCGCCCCGTGCGCCTCAAAACGGGCACGCGCCCGCTGGTGCTGTCGGAATTCGGCGGCTATTCGTGCGTGATCCCGGATCACGCCGCCTGCCCCGATCATCCCTACGGCTACCGTATGCTTGAAACGCCAAAAGCGCTGACCGAAGCGATCGACACACTCTACCGCGACGAAATTCTGCCTGCTGTCAGGCAAGGACTGTCGGCGGCGATTCTGACGCAGGTCAGCGATGTGGAGGAAGAAACCAACGGCTTGCTCACCTACGACCGTCAGGTGTGCAAGGTGGATGAAACCGTGATGAAACGACTGGCGGACGATCTGCAGGCGACGTTTGCGGATGCGGTACGTGCATAAAAAAGGGGGGATCCGATGGAACAGGAATACGGTGTGTACATTGTTATTACACAGACAGGCACGGTGCTGTCGCAGGCACTCAAAGCCATCACGGGCGACGCCTATAATCACGCGTCCATCAGCCTGCGGCCGGATCTCTCCCGTATGTATTCGTTCGGACGCCGTCACCCGTACAATCCGTTTGCGGGCGGCTTTGTGGTCGAGACCACCCGCGCCGGCACATTTAAACGCTTTGCCGACACCGAATGTCTGGTACTGTATAAACCGATCACCGAGGAACAGCACCGCGCCATCCGCGAAGAACTGCGGCGGATGTATCGCGAAAAAAGGAATTTCGGCTATAACCACACGGGACTGATGCTGGCGGGTATCAATGTACCGCATAAAAGCAAACACGAGCGGTACTATTGCTCGGAGTTTGTGCGGGATCTGCTGGTGCGCTTCGGCGTGGAGGATGCCGCGCGGTTTCCCGCGGTTGTCAAACCGATGGATTTGCTGAATCTGCGGGACAGTCACATTATCTACCGCGGCAAACTGCGGGATTATCGGCATAACCTGATGCGGGAGATGCTGAAAAAACGGAATCGGTCGTATTTGTTGCGATAACGGATCATCACCGTCCGACGGGAATTTCCCGCCCGGGCGGTGTTTTTTATTTGCAAAGCCTGTCGGAATATGGTATAATGGGGCTATTCTTTCCGGACAAAGGAGTGGGATTATGGAGTTTCACGTCAATCATCCCGCACTGTTTGTGATGGTCGCCGTCGTGATTGCGGCGGTGCTCGCGCAATCGGTGTGGTTCTTGGTGCGGGCGATACGCCGCGCCAAGCAGAAAAACATGGATAGCACGGTCATCAAAAAGACCATCACCTCGGCGGCGATTTTCACGATTGCTCCCGCGATTTCCATTCTGGTGGGTGTGGTCACGCTGTCCAAAAGCCTCGGACTGGCGCTTCCGTGGCTGCGTTTGTCGGTCATCGGCTCGCTCTCGTATGAAACCATTGCCGCGTCCAACGCGCTGACGGCGCTGGGACTGGAATTCGGCGACCGCATCACGGATGCGTCGGCATATGTGACGGTGCTGTGGGTGATGACGCTGAGCATCATGGTTGGTCTGATTTTTGCACCGCTGCTGACAAAGAAGATTCAGGGCGGCATGAAGAAGATTGAAAGCCGTGATAAGAAATGGGGCGACATCTTGTCCACTGCCATGTTTCTCGGCATGATTTCGGCGTTCCTCGGCTATGTGTTCTGTGACGTGGCGGGCGCATTCAGCGGCGATTTCAAAGGGCTCATCCCCGTATGCGTCATGGTCGCGTCGGCGATCGTGATGGCGATCTGCGGATTGCTGGCGACGAAATGCAAGCTCCGCTTTATGAACGATTATGCGTTACCCATCAGCCTGGTGGCGGGTATGGCAGTGGCCATTCCGATCACAAGCTGGTTGTCGTGAAAGGAGGCTGTGACATGAACAATCCGAAACGCTCGTATCTCGAACAGGTTCATCGTGACGGTCGTGTATGGGGTCTGGTGCTGTGTGTGCTGATCCTGATGGTGCCCGTGATGGCATCTGTGCTGTATCAGGTGTTCCCGCAGTGGGGTGCTCTTTGGAAAGGACTGCTCGCTACCGCACCGATGTACTGGGCGGTCGGCGTGGTGGAAATCTTCACCTATGTGCCGATGCTCGGCGCAGGCGGCGCCTACCTGTCGTTTGTCACGGGCAATATTTCCAATCTGAAGCTTCCGTGCGCGCTGGATGCGATGGAGCGCGCCGATGTCAAACCCAGCTCCGAGGAAGGCGAGATCATCTCGACCATTTCCATTGCGGTGTCCAGCATTGTCACGACGATCATTGTGATCCTCGGTGTCGTGCTGATTATGCCGCTGACACCTGTGCTGGAGGCGGAGATACTCAAGCCTGCGTTTGATCAGATGTTGCCCGCCCTTTTCGGCGGTCTGGCGGTGGTGTTTGTATCCAAGAACTGGAAACTGTCCATTGCACCCATCATACTGATGCTGATCCTGTTTATCGGTGTACCGGCGCTCAACCAGAGCACCGTCGGCATTATGGTGCCGGTCGGTGTGGTGTTCACGCTCGTCGTGGCGCGTATCATGTATAAAAAGGGATGGATTTGATATGATCGCTGTGTGGATTATACTCGGCTTACTGGCCTTGTTTCTCGGCGTGCTGATCGTGCGTACGCTGATGTTCACCCCCAAACCGCCTGTGGAGGCGATGGGCGGGGAGGAGACGTTTGACCGGGATCGAATCGTGGAAGCGCTTCGCACATTGGTGCGCTTTCCGACGGTGTCCTACAAAGATCCGTCTCTCGAAGACGATGCGGCATTTGAAGGATTGATCGCATCGCTCCCGACGCTGTATCCGAAGGTGTTTGAAACCTGCACGTTCGAGCGGATGCCCGATCGGGGACTGCTGTTTACGTGGCGCGGCACGTCGCACGATGCCCCGGCGGTGCTGATGGCGCATTACGACGTGGTGCCCGTCAACGAGGAACTGTGGGATAAGCCTGCCTTCGAGGCGATCCTTGAAGACGGTGTCATCTGGGGACGCGGCACGCTGGATACGAAGGTGACCTTCAACGGTGTGCTGTCTGCCGCCGAGCATCTGATCGGCGAGGGCTTTGTGCCGGCACAGGATATCTATTTTGCGTTTTCGGGCAACGAGGAGACCAACGGCAAAGGCGCAGAAGGGATTGTCGATTATTTTGAAAAGCAAGGCATCGAGCCCGCGGTGGTGCTCGACGAAGGCGGTGCGGTGGTGGAAAATGTGTTTCCCGGCGTCAAAGCCGCTTGCGGCATGATCGGTATCGCCGAAAAGGGACTGATGGACGTGCGCTATGTCACCCGCACGGCGGGCGGTCATGCGTCCGCTCCGAAGCCGCATACCCCTGTCGGCGTGCTGTCGAAGGCATGTTGCCGGGTGGAAGCACATCCGTTCAAAGCGAAGCTCACCGCTCCCGTGGCGGCGATGTTCGATACGCTTGGTCGCCATTCGACGTTTATATACCGCATGATTTTTGCAAACCTGTGGTGCTTTGCGCCTGTGCTGGATTGGATCTGCCAATCGTCGGGCGGCGAGCTCAACGCGCTGATGCGCACTACGGTGGCGTTTACACAGATGGACGGCAGTAAGGCGTCCAACGTCATTCCGCCCGAAGCGTCCATGGTATCCAACATCCGTCTCAATCCCGCCGATACGGTGGCATCGGCGCTGGCGTATCTCAAGCGCACCGTAGCGGATGAAACGGTATCCGTGGAGCTGATTCAAGGCACCGAACCGAGCCGTATCTCCCGCACCGATTGCGAAGGGTATGCACGGGTCGCGCGAGCGGTGGCGTCAACATGGAAAGGCTGTATTGTATCGCCCTATCTGATGGTGCAATGTTCCGACAGCCGCCATTACGGTCGCATCTCCGACAAGGTTTACCGCTTCTCGGCGATGGATCTGACAAGCGAGGAACGCGCCTCTATTCACGGCAACAACGAAAAAATCCGTGTGGAATGCGCGTGCCGCGCCGTGGAGTTTTATATCCGTCTGATGCGGCAATGCTGATAACAAACAAGCGCTCTGCAAGCAATCTTGCAGAGCGCGTTTTCTATACTTATTATTGTTGGATCGGTGCGCGGCGGTCGACAATCCACATCATCGCGCACATCAACAACAGGAAGGTCGCCGCAAAATACGGAAACAAGCCCGCGCTGACGTGTTCGGCGAGCAAACCGAAGAGCGGCGGCATGGTACAACTGCCCAGGTAAGCGCCCGCCATTTCGATGCCGATGATCGCGCCCGAGCGATCCGCGCCGAAGCGCGCGGGCGTGGAATGGATGATACTCGGATAAATCGGCGCACAGCCGAGTCCGACGATCAACAGCCCGACAATCGGGACAATATCCACCGACAGCGGCAACATCACGATGACACAGCCGCAAAGTGCAATACCTGCCCCCAGGCGGATCAAGGTGCGGTCGCTCAGCTTCAGCGTCAGGAAGCCGCTTGCCAGCCGCCCCGCCATCATGCCCAGATAAAACAGAGAGGCGAACGTGGCGGCTTTGGTGGTGTCCATACAGCGGTATTCCGTCAGGTAACTGCTCGTCCACAGCATCAGTGTCATTTCGGCGGCGCAGTATGCAAAGAACGCCACCGCCACCGCTTTGACACCGGGAATCCGCAACGCGGCGCGGGTGCCCAGCGGCGCAGACGGCTCGCCGTTATCCTGTGCCACCGCCCGCAAACGGCGAAAGCAGGGGAGTGAGAGGAACAGCAACAGCAAAATCACGCACTGAATGCCCGCAACCACGCCGTAGCCGCCGCGCCATCTGAGCGGTGACGCGAGCGCCGCCGCCATCACATACGGTCCGACCGATGCGCCTACACCCCAGAAGGCGTGAAGCCAGCTCATGTGCCGCGCCTTGCAGTGGAGGGCCACCACATTGTTGAGCGCCGCATCCACCGCGCCCGCACCGAGACCGTAGGGGAGTGCCCACAAGCAGATGTGCAGGAAATTCGTCGAGACCGAAAAGCCGACCAGTGCCGCCGCCGTGGTCACGACGCTCACCGCCGTGACAAGCCCTGCGCCGAAGCGATGGGTCAGCCGATCGCTCAGCAGGGACGACAAAATGGTGCCCACGGTGATGATCACCGACACCACGCCCGCCGCCGACAACGGTGCCGCCAGATCGATCTGCATCACGGGCCACGCCGCGCCGAGCAAGCCGTCGGGCAGTCCGAGGCTGATGAATGCTATATATATAATACCTAACAATAACGTCGTCATAGGATGACACGATCCTCTCGGTGATTTGCAGTTTTATTATAGACACCTTTTGAGAAAAAGCAACCCCGTTTGGCAAGAAAGGCGGTGTGAGGCAGGAAAAAATTGCCCATTTTACAAAAGATTCACATTTTGGCGGTTGACACAAAGGGACGGGTGTGGTAGAGTATCAGTAGCGGTTAGCACTCTAACGCTGTGAGTGCTAACGATGCAGGCTTTGAAGAAGGAGATCCGCCGATGGGACAGCTTGGTGAGCGCAAAAAAGCGATTTTAGCCGCCGTGATCGAGAGCTATATCCGCACGGGTGAGCCGGTCGGCTCGAAAGCCCTTGCCGAGCGT
Source organism: Acutalibacteraceae bacterium (assembly GCA_045540655.1). GTDB lineage: Bacteria > Bacillota > Clostridia > Oscillospirales > Acutalibacteraceae > RGIG1959. The sequence goes on along the minus strand of JAZQHP010000060.1, from coordinate 2,301 downwards.
CTGGACCATGCGGTGTCGTCGGCGACGATCCGCAACGACATGGCGGAGCTCGCCGCCGAAGGCTATCTGGAGCAACCGCATACGTCCGCCGGACGCGTGCCGACCGCGAAGGCGTTCCGCTTGTATATCGACAAGCTGATGCCTCGTCGTTCGGTCGAGGAGGCGCGACGTGAGGTGATTGTGCGTCGCCTGCAACGGGCGGCGGGTGATCCCGAGCGCTTGCTCAACGAAGCGGCGCAGATCTTAAGTGAGACGACGGGATGCGCGGCACTGACCACTGCTCCCGTGCAACGGGCGGACACGATCCGTCGGGTCGAATGCATGCGGATGTCGGCGCGCACGGTGATGCTCGCGATGATGACCTCCTCGGGCACGCTTCGCAGTCGCCTGTGCCGCGTGGAAGCGTCGGTCAGCGACGAACATCTGCAGGTGCTGTGTACCTTGCTGATGGATCGGTTTGCGAACCGCCCCTTGCGGAGCATCGAACAAAGCGAACTGCAACAGCTGCTCATGGTTATGGATCTGGGCGGGTTGCCGCTGGCGGGGCTCATGACCGGGTTTTACGATCTGGTGCGGGAATCCATCGAAGCGGATGTGCGCATGAGCGGACAACTGCAACTGCTGGAAAAACCCGATTATGCGTGGGACCGCGCGCGACTGCTTCTCAACTTCCTGTCCCGCCGCGATCAGCTGACGGCATTGCTTGCCGCCTACAACAGCGGATTGCACGTATTGCTCGGCAGTGAAAGCTTGTGCCCTGAACTGGAAGGCTCCAGCATGATTGTTACGGGGTATTCACCCGACGGACAGCAAAGCGGCACGATCGGTCTGATCGGTCCGGTGCGTATGGACTATGCGAGCACGATCCCACAGCTGGAATACATGGCGCGTACCATGGAACAGCTGATGGCGGAGCTTTGGTAAATGATTGTATAGAATGACCGAGCAGGCGGCATACTGTCGCCGAAGGGAGGATACATATATGAACGAGGAAAAAACCGTGCCGACGGCGGAGGAAACCGCCGAAGCGGCAAAGCCCGAAAAGAAGCGGAAAAAGAGTGATTCGGCACAGAAGATCGAAGAACTCGAACAAAAGCTGGCGGAACAGCAGGAGCAATACACCCGTATACTCGCAGAATATGCCAACTACAAACGGCGTACCGAGCAGGAGAAAGAGGCGATCGGTCAGTTTGCCAAAGCCGATATCCTCAAGCAACTGTTGCCGTCGCTGGATAATCTGGAGCGAGCGGTCGGCGCGCCCGACGGCCCCGACTATCGCAAGGGCGTTGAAATGATCATCGCCAAGCTCGGCGAGGATCTGACCAAGCTCGGACTCGAAGTGATCCCGGCACTCGGTCAACCGTTCGATCCCGAGGTGCATCACGCTGTGATGCGGGAGGATGCCGACGGCGTCGAAGCCGATACCGTCACCGAAGTGTTCCAGACGGGATATACCTTTGCAGGACGTGTGATCCGTCCCGCAATGGTGAAGGTGGCAAACTGATTCACACGGCAATCGGGAAGCGACTGCTTCCTTGCAACCATACAAACAAAACACTTTGAATAAACGGAGGAATTACACATGGCAAAAATCATCGGTATTGACCTTGGCACCACCAACTCCTGTGTCGCGGTCATCGAAGGCGGCGAACCCGTCGTCATCCCCAACGCAGAAGGCGCCCGCACCACTCCCTCGGTGGTCGGCTTCAAAAAGGACGGCGAGCGTTTGGTCGGTCGCACCGCGAAGCAACAAGCGGTGTCCAGCCCCGACCGCACCATCTCGTCCATCAAGCGCGAAATGGGCACGTCCTACAAAGTGACCGTGGACGGCAAAAACTATACGCCGCAGGAAATCTCGGCGATGATCCTGCAAAAGCTGAAATCCGATGCGGAAGCGTATCTGGGCGAGCCTGTGACCGAGGCGGTCATCACCGTCCCCGCATACTTCACCGATGCCCAGCGTCAGGCGACGAAGGACGCGGGTAAGATCGCGGGTCTGGAAGTCAAGCGCATCATCAACGAGCCCACCGCGGCGGCGCTCGCGTACGGCATTGATAAGGAAGCCGACCAGAAGATCATGGTCTATGACCTGGGCGGCGGTACGTTCGACGTGTCCATCATCGAGATGGCGGACGGCGTGCAGGAAGTGAAGGCGACCGCGGGTAACAACCGTCTGGGCGGCGACGACTTCGACGAGAAGATCGTCGGCTGGCTGGTTGCCGAATTCAAGAAGGCGGAAGGCATCGACCTGTCGGGCGACAAGATGGCGATGCAGCGTCTGCGCGAAGCGGCGGAGAAAGC